>JAOAPP010000593.1 GCA_025462985.1 Bryobacterales bacterium
AGCGGGGTGCGGAGTTCGTGGGAGACGTTGGCGACGAAGTCGCGCTGGGTGCGTTCGACCTGCTCGATGCGGGTGATGTCGTGCAGGACAGCGACTGCGCCGCCACCGGGCATAGGCGAGACGTTGACCTCGAAGATGCGGCCGGGGACAAGCGACGTCGAGCGACCTTCGCTGACGATGCGCTGATCGAGCGCGGTCCGGACGCACTCGAGAACTCCGGGGTCGCGGATGGTCTGGACCAGAGCGTGTCCGAGGCGCACGGCGCTGCCGGAGGAGGTGTCCGGGATCAGCCGCTGCATGCGCTGATTGCTCCACTGGATGCGGCCCGCGGCGTCGACGGCAACGACAGCATCCTGCATGCTGTCGATCATGGCTTCGAGTTCGCGGCGGCTCTCAGAGGCGCCGTTGAGAGCGCGCTCAACATGGTCGGAGGCAACGGAGATGGCGTGGGCCAGGCCTTCGAAGTCGCTGTAGGAGGAATCGATGACACCGACGTGTCGATCGGGAATCGCCGCGGTCGAGACTTCGAGTCGGGTGATGTTCTGTCGCACCGAACGCGTTAAGAAGTAGGCGTTGATGGCCGCCCAGCCGATGAGAAGCACCACGTCAAGGACCCAGCCGCGCGGGTTGAACCATATCCGCATCGCGACAACGAAGGCCAGGGCGATCGCTATGCGGATAAAGAACGAAAGAAAGAGACCACGCTTCACGAACTGCCTCTACACCGGAGCCGGTACAGCCCTCGGAATCTCAAAGCGATAACCGGCGCCACGCATCGTCTTAAGATAGCGCGGCGTTTCGGCATCTTCCTCGATTTTCTCGCGAATGCGCCGGACGTAGACGTCGACCGAACGCGGGGTGACGAACCGGGCGTCCCCCCAGACCGCATCGAGCAGGTGGTCACGGCTGAAGACTCGCCCGGGGTGGCGGGCCAGGTAGTAGAGCAGGCGGAACTCGGTGGCAGTGGTCGTAACCAGCTCGCCGTTGACCCGAAGCTGCATGGCGCCGGCGTCGATCTCCACGTTCTCGAACTTCAGCAGGGAGGGCGAGCTGGGACGCTCGAAGCGGCGCAGAACCGCCTTGACGCGGGCGACCAGTTCGCGAGTAGCGAAGGGCTTCGTAATGTAGTCGTCGGCACCCATCTCGAGTCCGTGGACGCGGTCATTTTCTGCAGCGCGGGCGGTGAGGAAGATGATGGGAACGATGCAGAGCGTAGGGTTCAAACGAAGCCTGCGGCAGAGGTCGAGGCCATCGCCGCCGGGAACCATGATATCCAGCAGGAAAAGCGCCGGCGGCTGGCGCTCGGCATCACTAAGTATTTGAGTGATCGCAAGATACGGCCGAACGGTAAAACCTGCACTTTCATGATGGTACTGCACCAGGCGGGAGATATCCGCATCATCTTCCAACACAAAAATCGTCTGACTCAATTCAGAACCCTCAATCGAACTCGCAACGTGATTAACGTCAGGTTAGCGCAATCCGGATCGGAAGATTGCGAACGTACGATGAATCGTGATGTGAAAGCCGAAAACCGGGCGGCCACGTATAGTCTAGAGTAACTCTACGCGTCCGTCGCGTGACCCAACTCTATGAAACTGAACTCCAATCTCGTGCTTTGCGTCGACGACGAAGTTATCGGTCTCCAGGTCCGGAAGATCCTCCTCGAGCGTGCCGGATACCGGGTCCTGACCGCACCGGACGGGCCTTCGGGGCTGGAACTCTTCTGCTCGGAGCCGGTCGAGGCGGTGGTACTCGACTATTCCATGCCGGGAATGCACGGCGGCGAGGTGGCGGTAAGGATGCGCCGGGCCAAGCCGCACGTCCCGATTCTCCTGTTATCGGCTTATATGGGCCTGCCCTCCGAAGTGACCTCTCTGGTTGACCTGTATATGACCAAGGGAGAGGGTGCGCCCGTACTGCTCGACAAATTGGCCAGCCTGCTTCAGCCAGCAATAAATGCATCCCAGGAGTAAACCCAAATTGCGGGGCGAGCGGCTGTGAATCTAAGGCAATTCAATAGCGTTCTGCGGCAGGTGTTTCTGCTGCCCGTGGTGGCCCTTCTGGTAGTCGCCGGCGCTCTTTACATGCAGATCAGCGCCGCCAATGCGACCGTCGACCTGATTCAGGAGTCGGATGCGCGTATTTCGCAGGCAACCCTGGTCTCGAAGCTGATTGTGGATGAAGAGTCCGGCCTGCGCGGCTACGAGACGACCGGCGACGCACAGTTTCTGCAGCCCTTCACGGAAGCTGAATCGCATGTGCAGAACGAGATCCAGAGTCTTAACGCGATGGCAGGAGCAGACGCGGACATGAAGCACGATCTCACTGATCTGCACGACTCGCACCAGACCTGGCACGATGGCTTCGCCGTTCCAGTCATTGCCCAGGTCCGCGAAGGCGGCAAGACCGATGATGTCGCTCTCAACCTGCACGGCAAAGTTCTGATGGACGCGGTGCGTCACGATCTCAACGACATCATCCACAAGGCCGAGGACAACCGGATGCGGCGCATTGCGCAGTGGCACCAACAGGTCCGCATGATGTTGTTAGTGCTGCTGTTTCTGGCGCTCGGCATGGGAATCCTGATCGGAATGTTCACCCGCAATCGGCTGCGCACGGTCTCGGCTGCGTACCGGACTTCGCTTGAGATACTGCGACGCCGCGCCGAGGAGATCTTTCAGTCGGAACAACGATTGCGCACAACGCTGGAGTCCATCGGCGACGGGGTGATCACCTGTGACGCTGACGGGCGCATTCAGATGATGAATCCCGTGGCCCGGGAGCTGACCGGCTGGAATCAAGCGGAAGCCAATGGACATCCGCTCGAAGAGGTCTTCCACATCGTCAACGAGACCAGCCGCAAGACGGTGGAAACCCCGGTCTCCAAGGTGAAGCGGCTGGATCGCGTTGTCGGCGTAGCGAACCACACCGTCCTGATCCGCAAAGACGGAACGGAACTGAACATCGCCGATAGCGGCGCGCCGATACGCGACAAAAACGGGGAGATCATCGGAATGGTTCTGGTGTTTCGCGACATCACGATGGAGCGGAAGACCCAGGATGCCCTGATCGCAAACGAGAAGCTCGCGGTCGCGGGACGGCTGGCGGCAACGATCGCGCACGAGATTCATAACCCGCTGGATTCGGTCTCCAATCTGCTGTACCTCATGCGCAACGGCGCGACGCCCGAGGAGTCGAGGCAGTTTATGGATATGGCCGAGCAGGAACTGGCTCGCGTCACCCAGATCAGCCGCGCCATGCTCGGGCTCTATCGCGAATCGAAGGCGCCGGTAGTGATCGATCTGAAGGAGATGCTGCAGGAGATTCTCCTGCTGATGGATCGGCGGTTTATCGAACTGAACGTGAGCGTCTCGAGCGACATGCCGCAGCCAGTCTCGGTGGCGGCGTTCCCCGCCGAACTGCGGCAGGTCTTCACCAACCTCATCGCCAATGCGGCTGAGGCTGCGAGCCCGGGGGGCCAGGTGAGGGTAAGCATCAGAGCAAAGGCTGCGGGCGCCTCACAAGCTGCGGGCGCCTCACAGGCTGCGGGCGCCTTCGAAAACGGGGGTACTGACGCGACCGGGCAGAAGATGCCGGCCGGAGCGACGGTGATCATCGCCGACAACGGCTCGGGCATTGCGGCGGACGTGCAGCGCCATCTGTTTCAGCCGTTCTTTACCACGAAGGGCGAGCGCGGAACCGGGCTGGGCCTTTGGGTCAGCCGCGGCATCATCAACAAACACGGCGGTACCATCTCCCTGACGAGCGATACCAGCCAAAGGGGACACGGTACGGTGGTGAGCGTCTTTCTGGCGACCAATCCAATGATCAGCGCCGGCGGCGATTAAGCTTCTGCTCTCCCTAAAACGACTGCAGTTGTTCGGTGACGATCGCAACGGCCTTCTGGCACGCGGCACGATCGACATCGTAGTGGGTGACGAAGCGGATCGAGTGCGGACCGATTGCGCTGACCAGAACACCCTTCTGCCTCAACGCCGCAGAGAAGGCTGCAGCATCGCCGCCGGTATGCTGGTCTTTGCCGCGCAGCTTGAAGATGACGATGTTCGTCTCCACGGATTCA
>JAOAPP010000597.1 GCA_025462985.1 Bryobacterales bacterium
CATCAAATGACTATGACATCTCTGAACTCCGTTGCCTTTTCGGTGCTGGACTTGGCGCCGGTGCAGCAGGGGAAGACCATCGCCGATTCCTTCCGAAATACGCTCGATCTGGCCCGCCATGCCGAAGGCTGGGGCTACAGGCGCTTTTGGCTCGCCGAACACCACAACATGGCCGGAATCGCCAGCGCCGCGACAGCGGTTCTGATCGGCTATGTAGCGGGGGGAACATCCGCCATCCGAGTTGGGTCCGGCGGCATCATGCTGCCCAATCACGCTCCCCTGGTGATCGCAGAACAGTTCGGCACTCTGGAAACGCTCTATCCGGGTCGCATCGATCTTGGTCTCGGTCGCGCTCCCGGTACCGATGGCGTGACGGTCCGCGCTCTTCGTCGCGATCCAACCGCTGCGTCCGACTTTCCGGACCAGGTCCGTGAGCTGCTGACTTACTTGGGGGCGGCACTGCCCGGCCAGAAAGTGCGAGCCGTCCCTGGCCAAGGCACCAATGTGCCGGTCTGGCTCCTCGGGTCCAGTACCTTCAGCGCACAGTTGGCGGCCCATCTGGGATTGCCTTTCGCTTTCGCCGGACACTTCGCCCCACAGGACATGCGAGAAGCGATCTATCTGTACCGCGCTCACTTCCGCCCTTCGGAACGGCTCGACAGACCGTACATCATGGTCGGTTTGCCCGTTATTGCCGCCGAGACGGATCGCGAGGCGCAGATTCTCGCAACCACCCCGATGATCAAGTTTTTGCAATTGGTTCGGGGAGAACCGTTTCTGGCCGCCCCTCCGGTCGAGAGCATGGAGGGATTGTGGACGCCCGAAGAACGCCTACTGGTTCAGTCGAAGCTGTCTGCCGCGATCGTCGGTGATGCGAAAACGGTGGAAAGGCGTCTCTCAGAGTTTGCCGGGTCAACCGGTATCGATGAGATCATGATCAACTCTGATGTGTTCGAACACGCAAAGCGTCTTCGCTCCTACGAGATCGTTGCGGAGGTGATGAAAAAGCTAAACTCTGCCGAAGTCTCGGTCGCAGCAGGCGGGGACCGGGTCGCTTAGTCCAGCGCTTCCGGCCTGATCTCGGCTTTCTCGCCGACGGCCCGCTTTTCCCAGTACTTGGTCACCCATGCTTCCCAGCTCTTGCCGGCAGCCGGATCGCGGTCACTGAAAGCCAGCCGGCCAATATCGGAATAGGGAATGCTCACGCGCGGGGACCCGTTCGCCGGCAGGACGCGAACCATCGAGTCGGTCAATGTCTTGCCCGGACGTCGGTCGTATAAATACCCTTCCACCACTGAACCGTCCTTGCGAGTGATGGTGACGTCGCCTCGATAATCGAAGGCCTTCTCCAGGGCGACCCTCAGCTCATCTTCGCTTGCAAGGTCAGGAACCCAGCCCTGCAAGCGTTCATGCGTGAAACCGGGAACGACTTCGAGTTCGTCCGGATTGGTCGGCATCTCGGTCACGCCTGACCGCTTTCCGGGCTCTTGATCTGCACCAACGGATTGTAGGAATGGATCGGTTTCACCGGCTCGTTCAACAAGGCCAAAGCGCCCTCGTCCTTATAGGAACTGAATACGAAGGCTCGCGCCATACCAAAGAATCCTTTGACTGACCCGAAACCGTAGTTCACCGAGGAAGCCTCGTAGCCGCTATGCACCATGCAATTGGCGCATTTCGGGTTGCCCGACTCGGTGCCGTAGTTCGCCCATTCGGTCTCGGCCAGCAGCTCCGAGAAAGAATCAGCATAGCCGTCCTGCAACAGATAGCACGGTTTCTGCCATCCGAAAACGTTGTAGGTGGGCATGCCCCATGGCGTGCAGGCGAAATTCCGGCGACCCATAAGGAACTCGGAGAAGAGGGGAGAGGCATTGAACCTCCAGGTCGATTTCCGGTTGGAGAGAATGGCGCGGAACAAGCGCCGGGTTCGCGCCCGGCCGAGAAAATGCGACTGGTCCGGAGCTTTGTCATAGGAGTACCCGGGCGAGAGCATCATGCTTTCGACACCGAGATCCATCATCTCGTCAAAGAACCGGCGCACGCTGTTCGGGTCTGCTCCATCGAACAGTGTCGTGTTGGTCGTGACCCGGAATCCGCCCGCGATGGCAGCTTTCATGCCTTCCAGCGCGACGTCGTACCCGCCTTCGCGGCACACGGAAAAATCGTGATGCTCCCGTTCGCCATCGAGGTGAACGGAGAAGCTGAGGTACTTGCTTGGCTTGAACAGGTGCAGCTTTTCCTTCAGCAGCAGCGCGTTCGTACAAAGATAGATGTACTTCTTGCGGGCAACCAGGCCCTCAACGATCTCCCCGATCTGGGGATGCATAAGTGGCTCACCGCCTGGAATTGAGACCATAGGCGCACCGCACTCATCCACCGCCCGGAAGCACTCCTCGGGCGACAGTTGGCGTTTTAGAACGTGAGCCGGATACTGAATCTTGCCGCAGCCGGCGCACGCCAAATTGCAGCGAAACAATGGCTCAAGCATCAGCACCAGCGGATACTGCTTTCGTCCGGATAGCTTCTGCTTCAGAACATAAGAAGCAGTCGCCCACATTTGCGAGGCGGGAACACTCATAGTAAGATCACGGAAAGAGACCTGAGACTCTCACTAAATTCTAGCAAGCGCTCGGTCTTAGTGCCCGATCTGGGGCAATAGCATCAGCGCCTCTTCACCCACATCGAACAATTCAGACACAGGAAGCGCATGAAAGCTGCGCTCCTAGCACGCCCATTTGATCAGCTCTCGCGAGCTTAGGGCTCATGCCAGTGGAGCGCGTAAATCTCCTGCGTGCCTATTT
>JAOAPP010000614.1 GCA_025462985.1 Bryobacterales bacterium
ACCGCAAACTGGGCGGGACGCCTCGGACCAGTGGCGGTCGGCTCTTTTCCGGTTTTCAGCCGGAGAACGGACTGAGAGCCGTCGCCGGCGATTTGCCAGTCGCTCGCATCGGGAACGTTCCAGGTGAAACCAAAGATCCGAAGACTGGCGGCAAGAAGAAAGAAGGAGAAGATTTGCATCGGCATTGAGAGCTTGGGCGGATTGCGCGACCAGCCAGAAGCTTATCCTAATACATGGAACCAGGGAGAGAGCTCACCCCCCTCAGCATCTCTCCTTCTTTTTGCTACGCGATAAACTGCCTAGCGATGAAGCGATTCCTCCCTCTTCTTTTTTGCGCAGCGCTTGCCGTGGCAGCCAAGGCCGACGTGCATCCTCTGGAGCAATTGGTGAACGCGGCGCGCGGCGGTCCAGCGACAGCGGGGCTTTCGGATCTGGCAACGAAAACACTCTCTCCGCATGGTGGAGTTGCGGTGTGGGGACAAGAGTACTTGTTCATCACCGATCTGACATTTGGTCCCGAGACGGCAGCGATCACGGCTTCCAAGGCGGAAGTCTCGATCGACGGTCAACCGCCGGTCGCGATGGAGAAGGTCCCCGGCTCTCCTTTCTGGATGAGGCTCGTTCTGATGAGAGTGGGCGTCACGCATGCATATCAATATGTGGCCGACGGGAAGTCCGTCGGACGCCGATTCGATGTTCCTGGCTACAATCCGCTGTCGTACCCCAAGGACGGCGTTCCGAAGGGAAACCTCAGCGAAAAGCACACGCTGACGAGCAAGATCTATGACGGGATGAAGGTTGATTTCTGGTGGTATGCCTCGCCCGGCGTTGACCGCAACACTCCGTCGGCACTGATGGTTTGGCAGGATGGCCAAGGACTCATCCGGGGAGACCTGTCCACGCTGCGGCTGTTCACGGTCACGGAGAACCTGGTGGCGGAGAAACGAATTCCGCCTATGGTTCACATCCTGGTTGCGCCCGGGTTCGCGCCGGATGGCAAGCCGATGCGGTCAGTGGAATACGACACTGTTAGCCACCGGTATCCACTATTCCTACACGAAGAGATTTTTCCCCAAGTGGAGAAAGAGTATAAACTCCGGACCGACGGCTATAGCCGCGGGATTGCCGGCGAGTCATCCGGGGGGATTTCTTCTTTCGATGCAGCATGGTTCATGCCGGACAAGTTCAGCCGGGTGCATTCGACCATCGGCAGCTACACTTCGATCCAATGGCATCCGGAAGATAAGCAGGAGGGCGGCTACATCTTCCCGTTCATGGTCCGCAAGATGCCAAAGCGCAACATACGCGTCTGGATGAGCGATGGCACGGATGATCTGGAAAACAACCATGGCTCGTGGCCGCTGCAGAACATTGAACTCGCCAATTCTCTGAAGATGCGCGAATACGATTACCATTTTCGGTTCGGACTGGCGACGCATGACAGCGCGCAGGCGGCGCTGGACCTTCCGGAGTCGCTCACGTGGCTATGGCGCGATTACGATCCCGGCAAGACGTCGCAAGAGTACACCCTTGATCCGGTCGAAAAGGACAAGCCGTACTACCGGGTCAAGATCGACAATCGAGATTCGTGGTGAAGCAAGCCACGAGTGGGAGGTGATCCGAAGCCACCAGAGCGGCCGGGGTTCGGTGAAGGCCCATATCCTTCAACCGAAACTGCGGATCGTAGTAGATGTGGTCGAGATGTAGGAACGGCAGCAGACCCGGATATGTCCGGCTGCGGTTGAGGTTAACCGATAAGTCGGCGATTTGGAGACGCCGGCTGAGCATTTCCGTGGCGAGACCTTTTGTCCACTCGTTAAAGTCGCCCACCACAATTCTCGAGCCCTTGAACTCCGGCCGTTCCAAAACGTATTCGGAGAGAAGACGGGCGGCCTGGTGGCGGCGTTCAAAGAAGGACGTGCCGAGGTGAAGCGCGAAGAATTGAATTGGGCCGGGGTCAAGGGAGACGCGAAGGCACCGGCGCGGCTCCCGGCCTTGCACTGTCAGATCGAACTGTTCTGACTCGATGATCGGGAGGCGGCTGAACACCGCATAACCGTATGGTTCTCCTATCTGGATGCGAGCTTGGCCGAAGACATGCCGCATGTTCAACCCCGTGGCAACGCAATGGGCCTGACTCGCAAAGATTTCCTGGCACGCGATCACATCGGTTTTCAATTCGTGCATCACTTTTAGCACGCGAGGTACGCGCGTGCGCCAGTCCATTCCGCGGCATTTGTGTACGTTGTAGGTTGCGACTCGCAGTCGATTCATTCCTGGCGCTCCAGGAGGGAGAAGAGCCGCTGGGCGAGTCGAAAGCGAAACTTGCGACGCCATTCGTCATAGCTGATCTGCCGGCTGTTGCTGAGGTCTCGTTCGAAATCGGCGGCCAGGCGGCGGCTCACATCGGAGTCGAGAATCGCCAGGTTTACCTCGTCATTCAGATCGAACGAGCGGTAATCGAAGTTGGTCGAGCCCACCACTGACCAGCAATCGTCAACCATTAGTGCCTTGACATGAATCATGGACGGCTTGTATTCGAAAATCTGAACGCCATGCTTCAGAAGGGTGCCGTAGATCTCGCGGCTGGAGGCGCGTGTGAGTCTCTGGTCGGAGTTGTCGCCGGGAGTGATGATCTTCACTTCAACATTGCGGTCGCGGGCGGCCTTTATAATTGCCGCACGCGCGCTGCGATCCGGCAGAAAATAGGGCGTGTTCATGTAGATGCATTTGCGCGCGGAAGAGATCAGCAGCTGAAAAAGGATCCGGGCCGACGTGGAGCCGGCGGCCGGCGTGCTTCCTACCACTAAGCCCATCACTCCGCCCTCTTCGGGCGGGAACTCGAACTGGCCCCCGTCGGTAAGGATTTCGCCCGACACACGCAGCCAGTTCTGTGCGAACACGGACTGCAGGGCGGCTACGCAAGGTCCTTCCACGCGCAGGACGGTATCCCGCCAGCGTTT
>JAOAPP010000652.1 GCA_025462985.1 Bryobacterales bacterium
GACGCGCGACAGGACTGCGGCCATCAGCACGTCCTCGGTTACGGTGAAGGTGATGCGGTCAAAGTGGATGTTGCCGCCCCGCATGCCGTCGGGCGCCTGGGCTTCAACATAGCCGTGATTCTGCTCAATCGTCGCACCAAGTTGTTCAAGCGCGTTGACGTGAAGGTTGATGGGGCGAGCGCCGATGGCACAGCCCCCCGGCATGGACACCCTGGCGCGGCCGGTGCGGGCGACTAACGGGCCAAGAACAAGGCTCGAGGCTCGCATTGTTTTCACCACATCGTAGGGAGCTTCGGGACGATCGAGCGACTTGCCCCGGATGCAGACCTTACCGTCTTCGTGCCTGAAGACGGCCCCGGTATAGGAAAGGAGCGACTGCATGGTACCGATGTCCTTCACTTGCGGAATGCGGTGCAGGACGACGTTCTCTTCCGTGAGCAAGCTGGCAGCTAGCGCGGGAAGGGCGGAGTTCTTGGCCCCGCTAATGCGAATTTCTCCCGAGAGCGGAGTTCCGCCTTGAATTTTGAATTTGTCCATTCTGAAAAGCTGGCTTGCTTTACATTATGGGGGGTCGCTAGATCGGGAACGGGCGGAGATCCTATGCCTTTGAAGGCAGTCGCTCGAAGAGCCAAGGAATCACTTTCGAGGCAAGCTGTCGCGAATGGAAATTCCGGTGTCAACACGCTCTCCGCTGGGCTTGCCTTCTCTTGTGGATCGATTTCACGCCTGGCAGAAGCGCCGTGAAACGTTTCAAGCGGCCGTTTCGCCAAGGTCGCAGCCCGCGGCCGCGAGGTAAATCATGCCGCAGCCGCCTGCCGCGGATGTGGCGCCACGACATCCATGCCATATGCCGCCATTGCGTGCACTGCCTCGTCGGGCGTCCTGGGACCGAGTTCGAACATGTGCTCAAAACCGCCCGGCGTATTCAGGACCAGAAAATGGGCGGAAGGCGATTCGACGGTGAAGGTGTGCGGGATGCCCCGCGGAAACGATACGAATGTACCCGCTATACCTTGATAATTCTCAGTTCCGACATGGAACCTTACTTCGCCCTCCAGCAGGTAGAACCATTCATCCTCCTTCTGATGAATGTGAAACGGCGGCTCCTCGCCCGGGCGAATAGTTACTTCCGTTACTCCCATCTCCGGGCACGAAGCCTTGAGAGTGATTGTCGCGTCGAACCAGGCCATCGGCTTTCCGGCGCCCGGCGCCAGAGCATAGGGGGAATTCGAGCTGAGTTGCACTGACAGGTGATCCTTTCCTTTGTTCAGTACTTTCGCATTCGCCAAATGAGACTATAGTCTCATAATGAGACTACGGTATCATTGCAATAATGGCTGGTCAAGAGGAAAAAACAGAGATTCGGAACGGACGCGAGTCTCAGAAGAACCGGACGCGAAAAGCGCTGCTGGCCGCTGCCGGTGATCTGGTGCGGGCCGGGCAGGAGCCTGCTGTCGGAGATGCGGCGCAGGCAGCCGGCATTTCTCGCGCAACGGCATATCGCTACTTCCCGACAAAAGAGTTGCTCCTGGCTGAGGTCGCGCTGTTCGCCGTGGACGGACCACTTTTCCCCGCTTTGGACGGAGGCGTTCCAGTGCCTGACACCGTCGGCCGACTGGTTCGTCGCGTGGGAGCATGGGCCTATGCTAATGAGCAGCCGCTGCGCACGCTGCTCCGGCTCTCGTTAGACCCTCTGACGGGCGTGCGCCGACCCGGACATCGAAGGGACTGGATTGCGGACGCTCTCGCGCCAGCGCGAGACCAGTTCGACCCTGAGACGTACAGCAAACTGTCGAAAGCGCTCACGCTGATGCTGGGCATCGATCCCATCGTCGTTATGGCAGACATTGCGGGCGCATCCCGCGAAGAGGCTTTGGACGCTCTGGAATGGACTGCCCGTACGCTGGTCTCGGCAGCCCTCAACGGAGCGTCAACGCCACGCGCCGCCGAAAGAAGACCGGTCACAGCTTGCCCGCAGCGGTCACAGAAGGGGCGGCCTGCTGCCCCCCGATGATTGCTGAAAGCGCCGTGATTCCGGTTCTCGATTTGACCTGGTTCGTAGACGATCCGCGGTCAACTGTCCGACACGTATCAGGAACTTTCGTGAGTTACTCGGCAAGGATTTACCAACCGTTCAAAATCAAAGCCTCCGGATAACTCACGGACTGCGCGGCACCCAGAAGTAATCGGCAGGCGGCATTTACCCGGCGTACGATACGAGCGTCTCGTTCAGCCTCACAACGGGGGACGACCTCCGGCCGCCGCCCGTTCGTCTCAGAAGCTCAATCGCAGCATGATGTTCATCAGCGGCTGGCCGTTAAATGACGCGGTGGTCTGGTCGCCGGTGATCTTGCCGAACAGCGCCGGATTCTTGAAATCCAGTTGGCTGGTGGGCGGATTGAAGCCGTAATTATCTGTCCATTCTGAAAGCTGGCTTGCTTTACATTATGGGGGGTCACCGAATCGCGAACGGGCGGCTACCATAATCCAATACACCCAAGCAGTCCGATTGGAATTGGTGTTAAGGTTTCAACATTGTGCCCCAATTCGTGATCGAACGCGAGATGCCTGGTGCGGGCACCCTGTCAGAAACCCAGAT
>JAOAPP010000658.1 GCA_025462985.1 Bryobacterales bacterium
AGATCTTGCGTGCTCCGGCCTATCCAACAATCCCAGACGCCGAACGACGCCTCCAAAAAGTCCGAATCCGCTTAAAAAACGTTGGTTACAGACTGCGAACTCGAAGGCGGCAGCGGGTCACATCTGCGTATCAGCTGCCTCAACTCCGCGAAATCAATCTGGACAGCAACTGCCAGAAGAGGGCATTGGGTGGTCGCGCTCACAATCCTGGAGGTGACGGGCATATCCGGCTCGTCAACGACCAGTCGCTTTCGATGCGCTGCTCGTAATCCGGTATTTTGCGCCTGTTCGACTCAGTAGGGGAGCACCGGTCATGCGAACAGGATTTGGCGGAGACTTATATAAGTTGATGTAGACTTCGCATTCAGGGGGTGAGGAGTGGATTTCAGAAGCCATTCTGCCGTTCACGGTCAGCTGCATGCCGCCAAAGACGAGATCCTCGAGAAGGTGAAACAGGCGCTAAAGGACGCCGGACTCCACGAGTTTCATATCGAGTCGATTGGCCTCTATCACAAGCGCCCGGCGAAGAAATGCCGCCCCGACGAGGACCTGGCATGGGAGCCGATCGCGACCGGTGATGACGACACGGTCAAGTACGGATGGGTATGCAAGCCGCGCAAGCCGTAAGAGCTATCGAGAGCGCTTTTCACCTTCTCGCCCGGCACTCGTTTGCGGTTGTGATAGCAGCGATTGTGCTGGCGGTGCTGCTCGCGCTGCAGTTCTGGTGGGTGCGGAAGCATCGCCCGAAAGACCTCACCGGCAACGGCATTGCGGATCGGACTGGCGAAGGCTTTCGACAGCAGCTCACTCACGCTCCGGCTGCAGCGACTCAACGCTGGCCTCGAAGCGCTCAAAGTGGTCAACCAGAACATTACGGAAAATCTCTTAACCGTGCAGGAACGGACGTCGAGCGAGTCGACCAACTCGTTTCTGCTCAAGACCAAAGACTTGGACAGTAGGAATGCGGGCAGCCAGAGTGCATCCGATGGGAAGAAGGACTCCGGGAGCGATGTGAAGACCGCACAGGCAGCCGACTTGAAGTCGACCATCGGATTGGCCGCCGGAGACGCGCTCACTAATCAACTGAACCTGGCATCGCAGATCTTCAACCTGCAGACGCTCTACGAGGGATCTCTCTCTGACCGCATGATGGCCGACGAGCCGCGGCTGCAAACGGTGCTGGGCTTCCAGGTATCGATCAGCACACCATCTGGCTACGAAGATTGCGTAGCAATCGTAGAGATGGCGGTGCGAACCAGGCAGATTCCCGCCGCGCCACCTAATCCCGCGCCACTAATTCCGCTGTATCCGCAGAACCCGTGTCACTCGTCGCACTCATGCCTCAGGAGAAAACATAATGCAGAGTCTACGACCAGCGTGGAGCGGTCACTGGACGGATCTGCCGCTATAAAGGTGCTGACGCTGGGGCTCGGCGGCAGACGTGCGTCACGAGGAGCATTCATTCGCCGCGATCCTGAAACGGTCGCCTTCGAGCGCAAGCCCTCGGAGAGTCCGACGCTGCTGGACGAAGCGACGACCTTTGGATGGGAGTTCCGGCCGGAGCTGGGGCGCCGCGCCGTATCGCCCGGACCGCGCAACTGATGGCGGTGATCGCTGTTCCGGTGAGCGATGCAGCCAATTCCGCTGCCGAGAGCGTTCTCGAAATCAAGACGCGATCCTATTGGCGGCGCTACGCCTGCAAGCGCCAGACCAGTGCGCCCGCATGGAGTTGGCTGCCGTGGCGAGTGAACAGTTCAGGTGAATCCACATCCGATATTCAGCAGTTGGGCATTCCGAATACGGCGAAGATCCAAGAGACACTCGCGGCAAGGGTGAGTGAGGTCGAGTGGGCGGACATAGGAGGCGGTAAGGCGTACGTCAAAGTGACCGGGAGAAACTTCTTCCCGGGAACCAAAGTGCTGATTGGCGGACGATCAAAGCAGGAAAAAGATGGAACGCTGACGCTTAAGTCGGAGCAAGTGCTCGAATTTGAAGCTACGCTCGAAGCCCTTGTCAGCGGAGACGCAGTGGTCATTGGGCGATACGAAAAGTCGGTTAAGCTTGCAGATACAAGAGCGCGCACCGTTCACTCGCTGACGATCTGGAGCGCCTCGATCCGGCCGATGCGGAATGCCAAGCTCCTGCGCCTTACGGTGGATATATTCGGGCAGGATACGAACGGAAGTCCCCAGCCTTTCAACGTCGCCCAGCTGTCAAACCTGCCGGATCCGATCTTATGTGTAGGCAACGAGCCGGTGCCAAGCCCCTACGACTTTTCAGACCAGGTAATCCAGGCAACGACGTCGGATAGCCCTCCAAACGTTTTGCGGGTTGAGGCCTGGATCTCCGCCAGTGCGCTCGCGAAGAGCCGCGAAGTAAGCTTTCGCGTGCCGTTCTGCGGCCTCGATTATTACATCACCCAGCCTATGGCCTTCTCCGAGCCGACGGTGACGCGAATGGGAAGCGATACAACGAATACTGTCTTCCGTGTATCTTTACCGCTGGTCTCTTCCAATCAGGAAGTCAACGTGGAGCTTGACCAGACATACTATCCCAACAATCCTGCTAACGCGTTGGTGCCTACGGGCATGAGCCAATCGGGAACAACCGAGTACCGCTTTACCGTTGCCACCGAGCTGGTTTCGCGCTATCAGAACATGGTGGTGCGAGTCGGCAAAGGCGAGCCTTACGTGATTCCGATGCCGCAGGAGGAGAAACCGCCTATCAAGGCAGCGATCGACACGAGCGCCGCACCAGCCAGGGTGAACAAGGGCAAGCGCGGACGGGTAGAGTGGCAAGGGACCGGCCTCGACACAATCAGGACAATCACGTTTACAGCGGCCGCGGCATCAGGGACGACTCCAATACCAGTGGCACAGGAATTTGCGGCATATTTAGTTTCCATGGCCAGGTCTAAACCCACCGCCTTTCAGGCGGTCAGCTTTGAGCGATTCTCTACGAGAATGAGGGGATGGCCGAGTACCGACATAGCGGGCACGCGGTGTGCG
>JAOAPP010000156.1 GCA_025462985.1 Bryobacterales bacterium
TTTTTGACATATCCGTCGATGTCCACATTCCCGCGCCCCATCTGCACCCACGTCACTGCAGCGCCCTGCGGAACCCGCCACACCGCGCTGTCTCGAACATGGCTCGTCAGCACATATGGATGCAGCACTTCGAGGGTCAGATGAGGATCTTCGAGCGTCCACAGCGGATTGCCCGAGTCCAGGCACACGCCCACAAAATCGCGCCCGGCCTCCTCCACTAGCGTCTTTAACTCGCGAGCCTGCATGTCTCCCGCATGGTTCTCGATCGCGATCTTGATCCCGGTGTCGCTAGCCTTCGACCGGCAATTCTTGAGCACCTTCGCCATGTCTGCGATATGTGCCTCGATTGGACCCGGTCGCCGGTCGTCCGCGCTCCCCAGCACACAACGAACAATCCGCGACCCCACCACCTGGGCCGCATCGATCATTCGACCAAGTTGCTGCTCGGCCGTACCCGCGTCAGGTTTGAACATTTTGGAGCTCGGGCAAATCGACATCATCCCGATCTCTATCTCTATGCCCAGTTCTTCGGCCCGCTTCCGTACCGCACGCAGGTTGTCCGGCTCCAGGCCCCCGATGAAGCGTACCTCCGAGAAATGAACGACTTGCACCTTCTGTTTCGCGCAGTAGTCCAGATACTGAAACGGCGTCCAGCCCTGCGCCCGCAAGCTGAACAGATCGATCCCCAACTTCGCCTTCGTCCGTTCCGTCTGTCCCATGGCAGCGACTGCACCGGCAGCCCCAATCGCCATAAATCCTCGTCGCGTCATTTTTCTCCCGTCCTCTATCAGAACAGAACTGAGCCTTGGATTTAAAGTTGAATAGGAAGGTGCAAATGACCAATAGCTCCGAACGGACTTCCCCTGAAGCGATCCAGAAGCTCAAAGAAGAAGCTGCCGAGTCCGCGGCGGCCCTGATCGAAGACGGCATGGTGGTCGGCTTGGGCTCCGGATCTACGGCAAAGCTCGTCGTGGACGCCATCGGCAAGCGCGTGAAGAATGGGCTTCGCGTCATTGGAATTCCCACTTCGGAGAAGACGGCAACTCAGGCCAGGAAACTCAACATTCCGTTGGCAACTCTCGCTCAGCACCCCCAGATTCACCTTGCTCTGGACGGCGCAGACGAAGTCGAACTGAGCACGCTGAACCTGATAAAGGGCGGAGGCGGAAACCTCCTGCGGGAGAAGCTCGTCGCCATCGCTAGCCAGCGTTTTGTTGTCGTCGTCGATGAACGCAAACTGGTCGACCAATTGGGCGCGACCTTCTCTGTTCCTGTCGAGGTGGTCCCCTTCGGCTGGCAATCCACCGAGCAGCGAGTGAAGAAACTCGGAGCAAACCCGAAGCTGCGATCGCAGTCAAACGGCGAAACCTACATCACCGATGGAGGCCATTACATCCTGGACTGCGCATTCGGCCCCATCGCCTCTCCCTCAACCCTTGCAACGAATCTGGACGCTACCGTCGGAGTAGTGGAGCATGGCCTATTCATCGGAATGACCTCCGCCGTTGTTGTCGGAAAACCAGACGGGATCAAACTTTTGAACCCGCCGGTTCGCGCCTGAAAGGGGTCCGCAGGTCACGGTTGAGAAGAGGCAAGCCGCCAGTACATTCCCGTATAACAAGGCGCGGACAGTTCTGGATGAAAGGGGATGTTGAGAGATAATTCCGGTGCATCCCAAAACTCCATCAGCTTGTACCCAGCCCTTTCGAGATCAGATATAACCACATCGACACTGAGCACCTTGCATGCAACCAAATGTGACCCCGCGTCCTGGACTGTCGCAAGGATGGCGGGTGATCTGCCGCTCGATCTGACGAGGGGAGTACGGTTGATGATAATGTATTTGGGTTTGCTCGACAGCTTGGCTATAAGCTGCGATAAGGGCTCATCAAAGTAGTGAAGAGCACCGGAAACGATGAGCAGGTCTACCGACGTTTCGATCGCCAACGAGTTGGTGAAACTGAGCCGATGTTCCCCACGAGTTTGCGCCAGATCCCTTCCAGCGGCGACAGTCGTCGGCAGATCGCAAACGATCCAGTTCAGCTGTCTTGGGATCTCCAAGTACCGGGAATAACAGTAGAACAGGTTTCCTACGTTTCCTCCCAGATCGAGCACTGTCGCGATATTTGGGAGCAGATCTCGAAGAAAAAAAAGCGCAGCGTAATCACTGACCCGAGCTTTCTCGGCCATCTCAAGATGGTGTCGAATGTTATCTGAAGCCTCATGCCCCGGAAGGAATCGGGACGCATATGCACTCGCTTCAGAGAGTGTCGAAAAAGGACGGCGATAACCGACGAGTGAGTGGCAGATCAAACGAGTGGGCGCGAACCCAAGCAGATACCGGAATGCAGAGTGGAACCACACGAGCCGTGACAAGCCATTCACAATCGAAGTGCACCATCTTATTTGAGCGATTCGGGCTCCCATGAGAATGCTTTTCATAATCCGTCAACAGTTATACTCGCGGGCTTCAAGGAAGCCAGAAACGCGAGCCGCGGTTTGTGCTTCGCAGATCGATGTGCAATCGTGAGCGAACCTATCGAGCTCGCGGTGAATATCTCGGAACAACGGAGACACGGAGCGGCCAAAGTAAGATGTGGCTGGTGCTAGGCATTCATCTCACGAACGATTCGCGGGCCCGGTGCTGGTAAATCGACAACCTGCGTTGCTCGGATTGGCCTTGCTCCAACACCCCCTATGAGAAAAACTGTGGTAGTGTACCGATCACCATGAAGCGACGAGAGTTCCTTCGCATCGCGGGCGCAGCATTGGCCGCCGACGCGGTGTCGGAAGCACAAACGAAACCGCCAAGCCGCCTCACAGTGACCGGGATTCGCATTTATCTGGTGCAGGTCGGCGGCCGTCATCCCGTGCTCGCGGAGGTCCTCACGGATCAAGGCTTGACAGGCGTTGGCGAGGCAGCAGTCGCATACGGTTCGGGTGCAACGGCGGCGGCGGGGATGATCAAGGATCTGGCGCAGGAATTCATGCTCGGGCGCGATCCGTTTGCCATCGAAGCATTCTGGAGCGACATGTACGACAACACCTTTTGGGCGAAGGGAGGCGGACCGATCGTTTTTGCGGGCATCAGCGCCCTGGAACAGGCGCTTTGGGACATTAAGGGGAAAGCCCTGGGCGTACCCGTGTATGAACTGCTGGGCGGCAAGGTCCGGGACACAGTGCGCGTGTATGCAAACGGGTGGTCTTTCCGCTGCGTGAATCCGGACGACTTTAGCCGGGAAGCGGAGCGTGTGGTGGCGCGTGGGTACACAGCCCTGAAATTCTACCCGTTGGCGACAGCCGAGTTGGATCCCGACGGTCACATCCGCCATGTGGCTAAGCGATCCATCGATCGCGCGGCCGAGGTGCGCGCTGTTGAAAGCGTCAAAGCCGTACGCGCCGCCATCGGTCCGAAAGTGGACCTGATGCTGGACATGAGCGGCGAGTTGACGACCGACGCAATCATACGGCTGGGGCGGCGCTTCGAAGAATACGACATTACGTTTCTCGAAGAGCCGGTGGACGCCTTCGATCCGGACGCGCTCAAGGAAGTTTCCGAACACGTAAACATCCCGATCGCTACGGGCGAGCGCATGTACACGCGATATCAGTTCCGGCGAGTGCTGGAACTGCGCGCGGCAGCCATACTGCAACCGGACATCGGAAACACCGGCGGTCTGATGGAAGTCAAGAAGATCGCAGCCATGGCGGAGGCCTACAACATGCGCATCCAACCGCACAACTGTGCCAGTCCAGTATCCACCGCGGCGGCTTTGCAATTGGATGCCTGTATTTCGAACCTGTTCATCCAGGAGCTATATCCGTTTCGAATTCCGGAGCATTTCGCCTTGGTGGACCATGCGCCCGAACTCGATGTGCGCAACAGCGCTATTGCCGTATCAAGCCGACCGGGGCTCGGTGTGGAACTGGTCGAAAGCCGCGTTCGACCGTTCCTATGGGCGACTATCAAGGCTTGAGTGCGGAGCACGTCAATAGGGTGTTTCAAACCTAACTCCGCTGCTGGACCCGACCCGGCCGCCTGGACCAGGGAACGCAATCGGCCATTGATCGAATGACAACACCGGGGAATGTCATTTCGTCTCGACACGGTGACAGTTCGAGTGCATCTTCCCGGCCAGCGAGTCGGAAGAAAGGGTAACGGAAGGCCCAGCTTCCCACCACGTATATTGTTTTGCTGTATA
>JAOAPP010000669.1 GCA_025462985.1 Bryobacterales bacterium
ACGGTCATATCCCTGGTGGGCCTGCTTCTCGCGTTCGGCATAATCGGGCGCGTTCATGTGCCCGTCGTAGTAGTGCAAGCCGCGGAAATTGTCGCCGGCGGCCCGAGCCAGCGCGGCAATCGAGTCAATTCGATCCTGCGATATGCCCGTGCGGTCCATTCCTGGATTTACATCGATGAAGATGCCGATGTGGTGCCGCAGCCAAAACGGAATCTGATCAGGAGTCTCGATCAGAACCGAGACTCGGGTCTTCGGAAAGTCTCGCGCAATCTCGGACACTCGAGTCGCGTTCGCGCCCACAACTGGAAAAGCGAGCACGACATCGGCGGCACCGCCGCGGCACGCCAGCGACAGCTCGAGAGTAGTGGAGCATTTGAGATTGACCACGCCCTGCGCGGCCAGACGGGACAGCACAGCCGAGGACTTCACCGTCTTGATGTGCGGACGCCAGCGGTTCGGATCGCCACCCGCCAAGCGTACGGTAGCCGCAATGTTGGCGTCCACGATATCCGGATAAATCAATAAGGCAGGGGTGAGGATCTCAGCCGAATCCGCGATCTCGTACATCTCCGCGCGCAGTTCCATAGCTCCTAGTTTCCCTTACGCGACTGAGACTCAGTAGCGGCGATGCACATACGTGCGGCGGTGGCCGAAGCATGCTCTCGTACATGAGAGGCCAAAGAACATGAACAAGAGCACCAGGATGAGGCAGCCCAATCCGATGTTCTTCGCCAGGGAGGTGCCCCCCCGCCTGCCTCCCTCCATCTGATAAGGACGGGGCGGGGCCTGATACGGCTGCGATTGGCCCTGGTATGGAGCCCCCTGCGCAGCGCCAGTGAAGGGAGTGCCGCAGTTGGCGCAGAACTTCGCAGTGTCTGGATTCGCCAGACCACAGTTCGGGCAGTTCATAGCTATGCCCACTCTAACCGATGTCCGTTAGCGCGGCCCCATAAGGAAATTGGGTGTGTATCCAAACCGCTGGGAACTCATCCAACGTCTGCATGGGATTTTTGGACAACCTCGAGAACTCCCTGAAAAACCTGGAGTCGCGGGAAGAACGGAATCCGAACGAGGCACGGCGGCGTCAGGAGGACCGGGCCCGTGGTCTGGCGGCCGCGCCTTGGGCGACCCAATTGAAGGAATCGGACTACACGAGAGCGCTGTTTGACAAAGCGGCCATTGCCGGACATCGACTACGAGCCAAGATTTACATGGCATGGCTGGACTCGACATTGCGGCTCGAGGCGCGGGGGAGAGTGCTACATCTGAAGCCCACTTCAGAAGGGATCGTGGCAGAGTACACCGATAGCGAAGGCAAGCCGAAGGTGGAGCGCATCGACTTGGCGGGCGATCCAGATGAGTTATTGGAGCGCTGGCTCAGTTCGGAGCAGCCCGCTGTAAAGGAGCAGATAGATGAGTGATGCACAGATTTATGCAGGGGCCACGTTGATCGGCACAGTGGCGGGTATGCGCTCGTTGACCGCACCTGCGATCGTTAGCCGGGCTGCGCGGGCCGCAGGAATTGACGTGGAAAAAGCGGCGAAAGATATCCCCGGCGGTTCCGTTCTTCCGCGAGTCATGTCGATCCTGGCTTTCGGCGAGCTGGTCGCCGATAAACTGCCGTTCATTCCGAGCCGCACGACCAAGTTTCCGCTCATCGCCCGTGCCCTTTCGGGCGCGGTGAGCGGCGCTGCCCTGTGTTCCTCCAAACACCGGTCGCGATGGCTCGGAGCCTTGTTCGGAGCGGCCGGCGCGGTTGCCGGAACGTATGCCGCCTACGAATTGCGACGGCGGATTGTAAAGAACCTGCATGTACCGGACGCGCTTGTGGCGGTGGCGGAAGATGCACTGGCAATCGGCTCCGGTACGCTGGTTGCGTCCAAGCTGCGTTCGCTCACAGCGGCCGCCTAGACGGCTCTTGATGAGTATTCTTGGTGTTCTCGCCGGGCTGTTCATTCTCGCGGCAGTCGGGATCGATGCGTTCGAAGCGATGCTCCTGCCGCGCAGTATCCGACGGCCTGTGCGGTTTATCCGCTACTTCTTCAAACTGACCTGGGGAGCATGGGCATCCATCGGCAAAAGGCTTCAGCCAGGGCGCACGAAAGATGGCTTCCTAAGCCTATACGGGCCGGTCTCGATGATCGGTTTGCTGATTTGCTGGACCTTTGGACTGATACTTGGATACGGTCTGGTCCAGTGGGGCATTCACCAAAGTGAAGTGAAGCCGCCGACATTGCTGTCCGCCCTATACTTCAGCGGTGCGACCTTTTTCACTGTGGGTTACGGCGACGTACTGCCACTGAGCCACCTAGCGAAAGTCGTGGCAGTTGTGGAAGCGGGAACGGGCCTCGCCTTCCTTGCGGTGACTATCGGCTATCTGCCCGTTTTGTATCAACTCTTTTCGCGGCGAGAGGCGCACGTTATCCTGCTGGATGCTCGAGCGGGCTCTCCGCCCAGCGCCACTGCGCTTATCTGCCGGCACGGCGAGCATGATGCCATGGACGAACTCTCCGGCTTATTCAGAGAGTGGGAGAAATGGTGTGCGGAACTGATAGAAAGCCATCTTTCCTATCCGATGCTGAGCTACTACCGCTCTCAGCACGATAATCAGAGCTGGCTTGCAGCCATTACGGCCGTGATGGATGCGTGCGCGATTTTACTGACTGGCCTCAAAGGGGTAAAGACATTTTCCGCCCGGATGACATTCCCGGTGGCGCGCCTGGCGATTGTGGAATTGTGCCGGGTATTCACTGTCAGGATGCTGATGTCGGAGCCGGATCGCTTACCTCCTGAAGAATTCGAGGATCTAACGTCCTGGCTTGCAAGCGCCGGGCTCCACTTCAGTGATGAGGAGACCGCAGAACAAAGGCTGGCCGCGCTCCGAGCCACTTACGAGCCATTCCTTAATGCGTTGTCGCGACATTTTTTGCTGACGCTTCCCGGCTGGCTTCCGGAAGATACTCCCGACAATTGGAATCGGAGTTCGCGCGGCAAATCGGCGAAGAAGCTGGTGGAAACCGCTCCGGTTCAGCCGCTGTAGGCGGTCACGCAGCCTTTCCGATACGCAAGACGGTGGAGTCGGGGCCGGGGTGCGTGTCGAGGAGTTCGAGACCGGCGGTTGAAAATTCAAACCCATTTGCTTCAGGCTGCGCTTTCACGGAAGCGGATGGCACGGTGGTTTTGCGGCTGCGTTCGGCTTGCTGTCGGAGCTGCTGGAGCTGTTTCAGCTCGGCGGTGTCCTTCTCGCACTGGCGGCGAAGACGCGATTCCTGGATGCTGAGATTATTGAGCTGCCGCTGATAGGTGAGATAGGTCTGCGCCTCGATGAGCGCGGCGGCTTCCCTCGGGTCGCGATTCTCAAAGGCATCGGCGAACTGGATTCGGCCGAGAGCGTAAATACCCATTTCGAGCGAGGGGATTCGTGCCAGACGCCATTGAGTATCGGCGAGAGATTGGACCAGTTCGGTTTCGCGGTCGCCTACCGGGCGCAGTTCGGCGAAGCAACGCTGGAGGTGGAGTTCATAAGGGGCGGATTCTTCCGAGGACAGGAGCATGGTGCGGCCGGTGAGCCCGGTTTTGAGTGCGTTGCGAGAGGCGCGAGATTTGCCTTCTGGCGTAGCCGGGCCAGTGCTCAGGGCGGCGTTGCGACGGTTGGCCTCCAGTTGCGCGCCGGAGATGTGCGTTCGGAATGGCGGTCCGGCTTGATCTTCGCTTACGGGCAGCCCGGCAGACGAGCCGGAGGCAGGGGAGGTCGCTGCGGCAGCTTCCTTGCGAGCCTGTTTCTGTGCTTTGCGTTCGATGGCGCGGCGAATTCGGGTTGATCTGTGACTCCCCCACGGCGGGGTGCGCTACCGCCACAACGAGGGATGAAAACGAGGGGTTTTTAGGGCACTGTAGAAGAGCCGCTGGGCAGAGAAAGCCGGTTTTCGGTCTGGTGCCTTGAGCCCGTTTGTGAATCTGGCCGGACGCTATTGTTTGGAACAACGCAGTGTTGCCTTCAGCCGTCAGGCTGGAGAGCACGAGAAGGAATGTCGAGTAACTTTTCTGCGTCCAGCCCGGCAGCAGAAGGAGCGTGTATGCAGATTTTGTATTCGCGCTGCTGCGGTATCGATGTTCACAAGGATTCGGTAACGGCCTGCGTGCTGGTCTACTCCGGATTGCCAGAACCGGAAGTTCGCAAACGGGAGTTTGCCACGCACAAGAAGTCGCTCGGGAACTTGCGGCTGTGGTTATTCGCCCAGAAGGTGACGCATGTGGCCATGGAGTCTACCGGGGTTTACTGGAAACCGGTGTGGCAGGCGTTGGAAGGCAACTTCGAGTTGACGCTGGCCAATCCGTTTCAGGTGAAGACTCTTCCGGGGTGCAAGACCGATGCGCGCGACAGTCAATGGATAGCCGAGTTACTGGCGCATGGTCTGATCCGGCCAAGTTTTGTACCGCCCCGGGAGACTCGCCATCTGCGGGACCTAACACGGTATCGGGTCAAGCTGACGGAAGAGCGCACACGCATTCATAACCGCATTCACAAAGTGCTGGAGGATGCGTGTCTCAAGCTCGATACGGTGGCCAGCGACATCTTGGGCGCTACCGGGAGAGCTGTCATTCGGGGGATTCTCGACGGAATCGAGGATCCGGGGGCACTGGCCGAAAGAGCCAAAGGGACACTGCGCGGCAAGCAACCGCAGCTACGTCTCGCATTAAACGGGCGCCTTACCGACCACCATCGCTTTCTGCTGCGCGAGCTGATGGCGGAGTTGGAGTTCCTGGAATCGAAGATCGAGCGGCTCAGCAAGCAGATCGCTGCGCAGGTGGACGTGGAGAAGGTCGCACGACTGTGCACGATTCCCGGCGTCGACATGGTGACCGCTTGGACGCTGCTGGCCGAACTCGGCACCGATATGGGCGTGTTCTCCAGCCCCAAGCATGCGGCCAGCTGGGCTGGCCTCTGCCCGGGCAATCACGAGAGCGGAGGAAAGCGCTTAAGCCATCGCACGCGCAAAGGCAATCGCTGGTTGCGGCGCGCGCTTTGCCAGTCTGCCTGGGCCGCTTCACGCCAAAAGAACAGCTTCCTTGCCGCCTTCTTCTACCGCCAGGCGGGCAAGCACGGCATGCGCAAGGCCATCGTCGCCTTGGCACACCGAATTCTCGTCATCGCCTTCTGCCTTCTTCGCGACCTCACCGAATATCGGGAAGTTGGGGGAGATTACTTTGATAAACTCCATCCCCTTCGCACCCGTAACCGGCTGGTCAGACGTCTCCAACGACTCGGCCTAAGGGTCACCCTTACACCGGGGCCCGAGTTGCCGCAACCGCCCCCGCCTCCGCTGACCAACCCCAGAAAAAGAGGCCGCCCCTGCAAATGCGCGGAAAGGCTACTCCCTTGCATCCACACTGCTTAAATTCAGAAGTTTTCGAAGGAACCCACAGGAGGATGTCCGAAAGGTCGTAGAAAAGGGGACGACTCACCCCAGAGAGCCTGTGATCGGCTCTGGGCAATTTTTCTGACAGGGGAAAAGGAGAGTCGTTTTGAAGAAAGCGAGATCTGTGCGTTGCTCATTGACGGCACTATCTTCAAAGGCCAGCATTTGGTGGCGGCCGTCGGCATTGATGCTATCGGCAAGAAAGTTGTCCTGGGCCTGGTGCAAGGAGCGACCGAGAATGCCAAG
>JAOAPP010000716.1 GCA_025462985.1 Bryobacterales bacterium
GGCACAATCTTGACTGGCTGCGGTCGCTTCCGGAAAGGAAAAAGCTCTCCATCATTCAGGGAGACGTACGTGACGCGAAGGCGGTCCAGGACGCCGTCCGCAACGTCACAGAGATCTATCATCTTGCAGCTCAGGTTGCGGTAACCACGTCACTGGATGACCCTGCGTCTGATTTCAACGTGAATGCACTCGGCACCCTCAACGTTTTGGAGGCTGCTCGGAATTCCAGCCGCAAACCCTTTCTCCTTTACACATCCACCAACAAGGTCTATGGCTCGCTCGAAAATCTTCCAGTCGAGGTGGAAGGCTCCCACTACAGAGCTTCCGATCCGATCTTTCAAGGCGTAAACGAAAGTGAGCGGCTTGATTTACACTCACACTATGGCTGTTCCAAAGGAGCCGCCGATCAGTATGTGCATGACTATGCGCGTATTTACGATCTACCGACGGTCGTCTTTCGAATGTCTTGTATCGCCGGTCCTCGACAGTTCGGGAATGAAGATCAGGGATGGGTGGCGCACTTCCTCTACTCCATTCTCGCCGGGCGGCCGATTACAATTTACGGCAACGGATATCAGGTCCGCGATGTACTCCACGTTCACGACCTCATCGATGCCATGATGGCAGTTCGGGAGGCAGAAGACAACACTCGAGGGCAGATTTTCAACCTCGGTGGCGGTACCCAACGCGTGATCTCCGTTATCGAGATGCTGCGTAAGATTGAACGAAGGACAGGAAGCCCGCTCCACCTTGAATACAGTGATACACGCCCAGGCGACCAGCCACTGTACATCTCCGATACCTCGAAGCTCCAAGGTTGTACGAATTGGCGTCCTTGTCGATCGCTTGACCACATATTCGACGACATTCACCGCTTCTGGATCAAGAGCCGTGAGGTCATCGCAACGAACGCGATCACTCTTCGGCACACTCAGCAGGAATTGGTGGCCCAGGAGGTCGCATGAAATTCGCCCTGGTAAATCCCAGATGGAGCTTTGAGGGTTCAACATACTTCGGTTGCCCAGAACCTCATTTTCCATTGGAGTTACTCTCGGCCCAGGAGATGCTGCGCAAGGAAGGTAATACTGTCCTTCTGATCGATGCGTTTATGGAAGATCTCACGCCGCAACAGGTAAGTGAGCGGCTAGACGCATTCAGCGAAGATTTTCTGGTGATTCCAACTGCACCTTCATATTTGTTTTGGCGCTGCCCTCAGCCGGAACTTCGCATCCCGACCCACTGGATCGGAGCGCTTGGCCGCTCGTCAAAGGTCGTCGTCATCGGACCCCACGGATCGGTTACACCGCAGATGACGCTCCATAAAACACAAGCTGACATAGTTCTACGAGGCGAAGCCGATCAAACTCTTCCCCAGCTTGCAACCATGTCGTGGGAGATGATCGCCGGTTGCTGCTGGCGCGACGACAGAGGAACTTTCCGCATGGCACAAGGGCTTGGGGTCACCGACATGCAATCTCTCGGCTCGCTCGACTATTCGGTTTATCCCGTCGAACGCCATCATCATCTCCATCACATCTTCCCCGGAAACGGTGCGGACCACCTCAAATTGGGTGCAGAAGTCGAGTTCGCACGCGGCTGTCCTTACTCGTGTACTTTTTGCAATAAGACCCTGTTCCGAAACAAATATCGCGAACGTCGGCTTTCGGTGGTGCTCGCTGAGATCGATCGCCTTGTAGTGCGCGGAGTGGACTACATCTACTTCATCGACGAGATCTTTGGCGTAGGCAAGCAGGTTCGCGAATTGCTCGAAGAGCTCGCGAAACGTCCCGTGTCGATTGGTTTCCAAACCCGCATCGACCTTTGGAACGAGGAATCGTTGGAATTACTTGGGCGTGCTCACTGTGTCTCCTTCGAGTGTGGCATCGAATCAATCACCGAAGAAGGGCGCGATGAACTGAACAAGAATTGTCGCCTGTCCACCGATCGCATCGGAGACTTGCTTATCCACGCGCGCAGGTTCATTCCCTGGGTTCAGGCAAATCTAATCAAAACCGCGAAGGACGATCCAGCAATGGTGGCCGCCTGGCAGCGGCGCCTCAAAGCAAACGGCGTCTGGGTCAGCGAACCCGTACCCATGTTCCCGTTTCCCGGCAGCCCGCAGTATGTCGAGACCTTCGGCTCCCAGCCTGACGACATTGCATGGGAGAGGGCTCACTCTTTTTATCTGCAGCTCTTCGCAGATAAAGGCTTCAGCGATATTCAGGAGCAGCATCCCCGGTCGCTGACGGAGCTCGAATGCGTATTTTGATAACCACAGATACGATCGGTGGTGTCTGGACCTTTACCCGCGAACTCACAACAGGGTTGCTGGAAGCGGCGTGCGAGATAGTCCTCGTCAGCTTCGGACCTTTGCCCAACGTCCAACAGCAGCAATGGGCTGACGACATGCAGCGGCATTGGAGAACCCACTTTCATTTCGTCGCCAACGATGCCCCTCTCGAGTGGATGCAATCCAACGGGAGCGCATATACACAACCCGCGCGATCCCTTCCGCATTTGATTCAAGCGCTTCAAATAGATGTGCTGCATTGCAATCAGTTCTGTTTCGGCGCCTTGCCAATCGACCAGCCCAAGGTCATTACGGCCCACAGCGACGTGTTGAGCTGGGCGCGGGCCTGCCGAGCCGACAAACTCGATGACTCTGACTGGCTTAGCCGCTATCGCGCTCTGATCGGAAATGGGCTTGCGGGAGCGCAAGCAATCGTTGCGCCGACCCGCTGGATGCTGGAAGCACTAAACAAAAGCTTCGACCTCCCGGGAGATTGTCGCGTCATAGCGAATGGCCGTTCTATTTCCCCCGCCTCTCAGAAATTGCGCAAGCTCCAGGCCATCACTGCAGGACGCCTCTGGGACGAAGCAAAAAACATTGCTCTTTTGGGTGAAGTCTCATCTCCCATCCCGCTACTAGTCGCCGGCAATAGCTCATGCGATGGGGCAGGCGCACCGTCTGCTCTCGGAACCGTACGTATGCTTGGGCCACTCGCCGAAGACGATCTCCTCACGATGTTTCAGGAAAGCGAGCTCTACATCTGCACCTCTCGCTACGAGCCCTTCGGCCTGGCGCCACTGGAAGCTGCGCTATGCGGCTGCGCAATCCTGGCAAACGACATTCCTTCTCTGCGCGAAGTATGGCAGGACGGAGCCCTCTATTTCAACGACGCGGCTTCACTCTCTGAACTACTTCACCAGCTGCACGGCGACAGAAAACGATTGGCGAAGGCGAAGGCGCGGTCATTAGTTCAGGCTCAGGTCTACAGCCGGGAGCAAATGACCTCTTCTTACCTCACCTTGTTTCGACAGGTGCTGGCACGCGATAACGAGGTCGCTTATGTCGCGTAAACTCAACATCGCGTACTTCGCACATTCTCTTCGCTCCGATTGGAACAATGGCAA
>JAOAPP010000718.1 GCA_025462985.1 Bryobacterales bacterium
TTTGCGATGTTCTGCAACCGAAGCAGAAGGATTCCGATGACCGACTTCCTCGCCCCGGCTTCGTCCGGCGCTATTTCCAGGACTTCGTCGAAGAGTGCAATTGCTTCCTTCCATTCGCCTTGTCCGAGGAGGGATTCTCCCTGTGACAGCAGAGTTTTTGATTCCGACTCCCTGCGTCGAAGTTCGATCAATTCCTCCTGCAGTGCGAGCAGGCGGGGCTCGTCGGGAAGTTCGGCCAACGCACTGCCGAGAAGCTCTGATGCGGTCTCGTATTCACCGTCTGTGAGGGGAACTCGTACTCGAAGAATCCAGGATGCCGTGATCTCATCCTTTTTCTCCTGCGCAAGTTCAGAGACGCGGGCGATGTCGGAGTCCAATCGGGTGACCCAGGGATAGATGGATCGCAGCGATTGCCACTCACGCAGAGCATCCTCATATAGTTCCAGGCGTTCGAACTCTCTCGCCCTGGCGATCTCCGCATCCAGGAATTCTTGTTTCTTGAGGACGAGCTGCAACTCGTCGGCATAGTAGCTCTCTCCTGGAAATGCCTCGCGGGCTTCCTGTAATATTTGCGCCTGCTTACGAAAGTCCGGCTCGTGTGCAAGTTGTTCCTCTACCAGGTGAAGATGCTCTGCTGCAAGCTCATTCTGGCGTGAGCGAATCTCGGACTGCAGATCCGCTAATGCACTTTGCTCCGGATAGCGATCAATACTGGCGCGGCAGAAGTCATCCGCCTCGCGCAACCGGCCTTCCCTCACCAAGTGCCGGATTTGTGCAAGCGCGGACAGGACAGCTCCCAGTTCGCCTGCAGCGATGGTCAGGTCTTCATCGTTAGAATTTCTCTGCGCAATCTGTTCCGTCCGCTTGATCAGGTCGAGCAGCATCGATTGGTCTGCAACCGTCATTGCTTGGTCTTGAAGCCGTTGTAATTCCTGAAGATCTTTCGCCCGCTGCTGCTCTCTTTTGACTTCCTCGTGAGCTTCAACCAGCCTCGTCCTGAGACGCTCACCCTCAGCATCTCCGGTGTATCTGCGCAGGAATTCGTCAACAGTCTCGATGGCCTTCTCGAACTCGCCTGCACTTTCTAGATCAGATACCGACGAGCAACATCGATCGAAGTCTCGCTTGCGTCGCGCCTCGGATAAGCCATCCCGCAGACTGTCAGGGACGGTCAAAGCCGGATCTCTCGAACACGCCTCTGAGACCATCAATTCGGCGCGATCGAGATCGATGTTCAACGCCTCCGGCGCGAACTCCAGGAGATAGCCGGCGGCAGACCGTCCCACCGTGGCGTCCTCCGGATCAGTCGTCACCGCCTCTCCGAGTGCACGCTGTCCTTCTTCAAAGTGGCCGGCTTGAAAGTACTGCAAACCCTGCGCGAGCAAGTCGTCTGCGCGCCTTCGCCTATCTCTTGCCTCACTTGCGAGGCGGGCCAACTCCTGCAGTTCAGAGTCGTCTGGGAACTCAAGCTGGGCTTTGGCCAGGGTCTCCATCGCATCCGTATGATCGTGCCGGGCGAGAGCAGCTCGGATATTGGAAAGGTGCTGCTGCCTGCCACGCTCTCGCTTCTCATCGAGCAGGCCAGAACATCGGTCAATCGAATCGTTGAGCCCTGCATGGAACGGATGAATCGTTCTCAGGTACTGCCACCGTTCCAGGGCTTCCGCATACCAACCGTTGTCTTCGAGAATCTGCGCCCGATGTGCAATGGTGTTTACCAGATCCTGTTTACCCCTCACGAGGCGCAATTCTTCCTGGTAATACGCCTCTTCGGGATAGTGCCGGACCGCAGCTTCCAGGATCTGAGCGCGTTGGGTCAGATCCGGCTCGGCTGCAAGCTGCCGCTCGACCGAGTCAAGGAACTCCGCAGCTTTCTGTCTGTCGCGGACCTCTGCCTGAATCCTCAAACCAAGAAACAGGCGGTGCTCAGGAATCCGCGCAAGCATAGCTTCGCAAAGTTCGAGACACTGCCTGATGTCAACCCCGGCCAGGGCAGCTGCCGCTTGGTTGAAAGCCCCGGCCTGTTCGGATATCTCCTCGAGCGCGGGCGCAAAGTCGGCGTCACCAGTGTGACGATCCGCTATGAACTGCGCTCGCTGCACTAATTCGCGAAGATCTACCTCCGTTTGGAGTGCGACAATCTCACCCCGCAGGGCCTTCAGCGTTCTCAGATCGGCCTCGCGTTGCTCTCTGCGAAGCTTCTCAGCTATCAGCCTTTCCAGATCCTGCAGCCGCGACTCGAGCCGTGGCTGGCCCGGGTACAAACGCATGGCTGATTCAACGCGCTCAACAGCCTGAATCAGGTATCCTTCCGCCTGGTCGGCAGCGACCTCCCCAAGCACTTTCTCTACGCCCTCGTCCAGTTCGTGACGCCCAATCTCCTCCCACAGCGTTCCCGGAATCCGTACTGCCGGATCCACTTCCGATGCTTTCTCGAGCATCGCCTTCGCTGCCCGCCAATCCTTATCTGCGGCTTTATCTCCCAACTCCAGGAGAGACGAAGCAACGGCTTTGCTCAATTTCGGCTGGCCCCGGCTAAGTTCCGCGGCCTCTTTCAGCACCTGTTCTGAAGCGGGAAACTCTCGGTTCTCCGCAAAAGCCCTCGCCTGCTCAACAAGGGCGTTGACCTTTGTCACCCGTTGAACCTGGTCGTGCACCCGCACCGCTAACTCACCGAGTTCGTGCTCCGACGGAAAATCCCGCTCGGCTTCGCTCAAAAAGCGCAGAGCAGTGGCGGAATCTGAATCATCCAAAGCCTTTGTGATTCGTGCGACCCACTGATCTCTGGCTTGCGCTCGCTGCTTCTCCCAGCCATCTCGAGCTCTGGCAATTTGATCTTTTAGGTTCGGATACTGAGGATAGAGCTCCGACAGCTTCGCCCACTCAGCCAGGGCTTGCTCAAAGGACCGCTGCTTCTCGAAGCCCCGCGCTCGATTGACCAACGCAGCCACTTCCTTCTGGCGCTCTCGAACCTTGGCCAGTTCGGAACGGAAGGATTCCTCGTGAGGACGGGAGCGCAGCGCCTGTTCGAGGATGTCGACCTGCGACTCAAGATTACTTTCAGCGGCAAGGCGGGTTTGAACGCTTTCCCGGTAAGCTGCGGCTTCTTCTTCGCGAGACCGCGCAACCTCGCGTGACAATGCTGTGAAATCCTCGTGCTCCGGATATTTCCTCAGATACCGGTCGCAGATCCGCTGTGCAGCCGAAAAGTCGTTGCTTGCCAGGAGTTTGCGTCCCTGCTCCAAAGCACCGTCTATTGCAGCCTGTTCAGAGCGAACGCGGCGATAGAAGTCCTGGTATTCGCCCATTCGCTCGCCCGGCTCATGAACGAACTGGGTAGCTTGGGTCAGTTCCTCCAGGTTGGCGAGCGCCGATTTGATCTTGCCCGTCAGCCACGCCGAGTGCGCCGCCTGAAAGAGCCGCTCCTGATCCTGCCTGTGCTTCAACAGCTCTTTCTGCTTCGAGTCGATCTGATTCAGCAATTGGCGGGCCCGCGGGTCATTGGGACGCAGTTTCAATACGTCCTGAACCGCCTGACGCGCACTCGTGAACGCCGATCGATCGATGCATTCCAGGGCTGTTTTCAGCAGGTCTGAGACTTTCTGCTCGGTAAGTACATTCTCGATCTTCTTTTTGAGTTCAAGGGCGGTTTGGTTGCTGGAGTCGATTTGTAGAATCTCCTGCACCTTCCGCAATGCGAGCGTGAACTCTTCGCTCGCGAAGTACCGCTGTGCCGCCTCAATCAGGCGATCGGCGCGGTCCTTGCGGATGGCTTCGTCCAGCGCCGCATGGATCCTTACGATTTCGGGATCGCTATGGCCTTCGGATTCGAGCTCGCTTATAATCTCCGATGCGAACTGAAAATCTTTCTGATCGAGGCTCCGCCTTGCTCGATCAATGCGGATCTGCACACCCGCCGTGTTCGCTCTCGCTACGCCCTCGTTACGAAGGGCTTTCTGCACCGCATCGGCGAACGCCGCCGCGGACTCGAACCGGTTCCAAGGGTCTTTTGCCATGCCTTTGGCGACCACTTGCGCAACGGCACGGCTGACTGACGGATTTAGGTCTGAAGCAAGCGGCGGCGTGTATCCAGTTATTGCCCCAGCGATGTCGGACCCGGAGTCACGGCCTTCGGGATTCCGAAGAAACGGGTGGACAGCCGTCAAAGCTTCATAGCAGACCGTCGCCATTGAGAATATGTCGCTTTGGCGCTGCAGTGGTTTGAACGTAATCTGTTCCGGAGACATGTACTGTGGGGTGCCACGCATGCCGGTGGAATTACTCCCCATCAGGTGGGCGACCCCAAAGTCGATGAGCTTAACGGCATCGTCACCCATGACGAAGATGTTGCGTGGCTTTATGTCCCGGTGCAAGAGATCCCGGTCGTGTGCTGCCTGCAGCCCGCGGCATGCCTGGGAGATAACGTCTACGCATCGATGCATAGCAAGTGGCGTACTGGCCGGATAAATCAGATCGTGAAGTGTCCGCCCGCGCAGGAGAGGCATCACAAAATACGGTCTGGAGATACCCTCTTCGTCCTCGAATTCCCCCATATCGAAGATCTCGATGACGTTTGGATGGACCATTCCCGCCAGAACGCTGCATTCTCGGTAAAACAGCTCCACCAGAATGCCGTCCGGAACCTCTCGCAACGTCTTCACAGCCACGTCGCGCTTCATCAGGCCATCGTAGGCCTGGTACACGACACCCATACCCCCGCGGCCAAGAACGCTCTTGACCTCATACCGGCCCTTGATGATCAAAGGAGAGGGCACATCAAGCTCGAATGTCCATAACATAGCTCAGGCGATGGTGGCTTGGCCGTAATAGCATTCGGACCCCGAGTCCTCAAAATACTAGCACTTTGGCATCCAGCGTGCTCCACGTCCGCCATGTGCTGAATGAGTGTTGCGCATCGGCCGGCTCGCATGTTCCATATCTACGCCAAATTTCCCTTTCCGGAACCCAGCTTGCGTGATAGTATCTCTTCGCTCGGCACTTACATGACTTCACTTAAGAGAGGTAAGACGACGTGCCCAGATCGCTTGCTGTTACCCTTTTGGTGCTTACTTCCGGTGCGTTCGAGCTTCATGCTCAATCAACTCCGGTCATAATCAACAACGTCCCCGGGCTGGCCGCCAG
>JAOAPP010000744.1 GCA_025462985.1 Bryobacterales bacterium
TTCTTGACGCGCTCGGTCTCATTGACGGTCTCGCTGGCTTGGGCAGTGACTTGATCAAGTTTCGGACGCAGCGACTCCGCCAGCGCGGCGTCCGAGGAAATGGCGCCGATGAGCCCATTGAGCGAAACTTTCGATTCCCGGGCGCGCAGGTCGTGCAGCGCTTGATGGGCATCGGCGAGTTTCTTCTTGGCTTTGTCTTTCGCGGGCGAGTCGACCTGAGCATCCACCTGGGCTTCTGCGCCGGTGAGGGCGTCCTCCGCCGCTGCGGTGGCGTTGTTGATGGCGGAATCGGCTTGAGTTCCGAGATCGACCGCATCGATCGCTCGAAACGCGGCTTGGGCCGTGCCCCGTCCGTCGGGCGCAGTGACGGTTACCTGGTACGGCCCTGCCTTCGCGGGTGCTGGTCGACCGATGCTGTAGTTGCCCTTGGCGTCCGGCTTGAGCTTTGCCGTGTCCACCGTGGTTCCATTCTCCGACTTGATGGCGATGGACACGCTGCGCTCGCCGGCCGGCAAGGTTGTACCCGATATCGTGAGCGAATTGGCCGATCCACTGCCGGTACGCCCCGCTGCTGCTGCCACCAGCACGACACTGGGGAGCACGCGAACGGTGATCGGAAATGGATCCGCGTCGTTCGCCGGCGTAGGATTCGCCGCGCCGGGCGGGGATGTCGCGGCAACCGCGGCTCCCAGAGAGAGCGCAGCGCTCGCCAGCGCGCCGACCAACGCAACGATCACGGGTATATTCAGGTGCTTCAGGATTCCTCTCCTCAAGAGAGGAACGAGATTGGCGGGCGGCTTGGACATCCTTTTAAGGAATTCTTAAGGTATTTCCCTTACCATTTCACCCTGACTGCGGCTTCACCTGTGGAGACTCATGACTCATTCTGCTTCTCGTTTGGCGCTCGCGCGTGCACTGGTTTTGGGTCTTGCCGCTTTAGCAGGCGCCGCATCCAATGCTGCTCCCGCCCCGAAGCGCGTTGCCGCGCAACAAGTCCGCTCCATCGAGGGCGTCACGGAATATCGGCTGTCGAACGGCCTGCAAGTCCTGCTCTATCCCGATGCATCGAGCTCGACGGTGAACGTCAATGTGACCTACAAGGTTGGCTCCCGCCACGAGAGCTACGGCGAGACCGGCATGGCGCACCTGCTCGAGCACATGAATTTTAAGGGCACGCCTTCGCACTTGAAGATAATGGACGAGTTGAGCAGCCGCGGTGCCCGGGCCAATGCGACGACTTCCTACGACCGGACCAACTACTTCGAAACGCTCCCGGCGACTGCGGCAAACCTGGAATGGGCACTGGGGATGGAAGCGGACCGAATGACCCATTCCTTCATTGCCAAGAAAGATCTCGACACCGAGATGACGGTGGTACGCAACGAGTTTGAAAGTGGCGAGAGCAATCCTGGCAGGGTATTGCGCGAGCGGGTTCTGGAAACGGCTTACCTTTGGCACAACTACGGCCATCCCACCATCGGCGCACGCGCCGATATCGAGGGGGTGCCCATCGAGCGTCTGCAGAAGTTCTACCACACCTATTACCAGCCCGATGACGCGACATTGATCGTGACGGGTAAGTTCGACCAGAAGGCGACCCTGGCCTACATCGAACAATCCTTCGGAGCCATCCCGAAACCGACCCGCGCGCTGCCTAACGTGTACACCGTGGAGCCCACGCAGGACGGCGAGCGGGAAGTCACCTTGAGGCGCACGGGCAGCCAGCAGATTCTCATGGAGGCATTCCACGTTCCCAGTGATGCGCATCCTGACAGCGTGTCCTTAAATCTACTGACGTCGCTCTTGAATGAAAAGCCGGCAGGACTTCTTTATAAGCGGCTCATCGAACCGAAGTTGGCGGTGTCGGCCAACGTTGAACTGGAAGGCATGTTCGATCCCGGATTCTTGATGTTCTCGGTAACCTTGCCCAAGGATGGTGATGTCGCTGCCGTGCGCCGAGAGCTGGCCGCCATCGTTCAAACAGTGCGAACTCAGGGGTTTCCTCAGGAAGAACTCGAGCGCGTTCGCAATGATCAGTTCAACGGCTACGAACGCCTTCTAAACTCATCGCCTGCGGTCGCGAGCAACTTAAGTGAAAATGTCGCGGCGGGCGACTGGCGGCTATTGTTTTGGGACCGGGATCAGCTCAAGAACGTCACCGTGGAAGACGTCAAGCGCGTCGCCAACACGTATCTTGTGGATTCCAATCTCACCGTGGGCACATTCATTCCGGATGGACAGCCCATGCGGGCGGTCATCACGCCGGCACCCAAACTCGATGTCCTGTTCGCAGGATACACGGGTAATGCCGCAGTGGTGGAAGGCGAGAATTTCGCCGCGACACCCCAAAATATCGAAGCACGCGTCAAGCGCGGGACTGCCGGCAGCATCAAGACGGCCTACCTCATCAAGAAATCCCGCGGCGACCGAGTGACCGGCGTGATCAATTTACACTTTGGCGCCGTCGAGTCGCTGCAAAACAAGGCCGATATCGGCCAGTACACCGCCGGCCTGCTCATGCGCGGCACACAATTGCACACGCGGCAACAGATCCAAGACGAACTCACCCGGCTCAAAGCGAGCTTGAGCGTCAACGGCGGCGCGCCGGGAGTGGGGGTTTCCTTCGAGACTCCCGCGTCGAATCTGCGTCAGACATTGGAGCTGGTGGCTGAGATTCTAAAACAGCCATTGCTTCCTGCTCCTGATTTGGATGAGCTCAAGCGCGAGAGCCTGTCGCGAATCGACGGCGCGCGTACCGAGCCCAATGCCATTGCCGGTCTCGCGCTGCGCCGTTCCCTCTCGCCGTACGTACCCGGCGACTTCCGCTATGCGGCGACGCTGGATGAACGCGCCGCCTCGGTGAAAGCCGTCTCGATCGGCGAGGTCCAGGCTTTTTACAAGCAATTCTATGGTGCCAGCAACGCAGTAGCGGCCCTGGTCGGCAATTTCGATGGCCCGGCAGTGACCAAGCAGCTGACCGATCTTTTCGGCTCATGGAAGAGTCCCAGCCCTTACGAACGCCCAGTGGGCATCTACAAGTCGACGTCGAGCGATTCCGAAGTGTTTGCGACCCCCGACAAAGCCAATGCCGTCTTCCTGGTCGGCAGTGTTCTTAAACTTCGGGACGACGATCCGGACTATCCGGCCCTGAAGGTGGGCAACGAAATCCTCGGCGGCGGAATGTTGAATTCCAGGCTTGCAACGCGGATCCGTCAGAAGGAGGGTTTAAGTTACGGTGTGGGATCACAACTCAACGCCGATTCTCAGGATCCAATCGCCTCATTCTCAATCTTCGCGATTAGCGCTCCGCAAAACACCGCTAAGGTGGAAAGCGACACGAAAGAAGAAATCGCCAAGGGTTTGGCCGACGGCTTCACGCCGGCCGAAATTACCGCAGCCAAATCCGGCATCTTGCAATCCATCACCGTCGCCCGCTCGAGCGACGCGGCGCTGGCGAGAGATCTGGCCGAGCATTTGTACGTAGGCCGCGACTTCACCTGGGACGCGAAGTTTGAAAAGGACATCGACTCCGCCACCCCCGACGCGATTCACACGGCCATGCAACGCTTCATCGTCCCGTCGCAGTTCGTCACCGTCAAAGCCGGTGACTTTGGCAAGTCCGGCAATTAGAGAGGCATTGTTGTAACCGTGGCCGCGTACAATGCCATCGCGGTCCCCCAAATCACCGCGAGCAAGGAGACCATCAT
>JAOAPP010000746.1 GCA_025462985.1 Bryobacterales bacterium
ACCAAACTTGCGCAGTTTGTGCTCGCGAAAGCCATCGCGCGGCAAGCACCGGTTTTGAAAAATCCCCTTGAGCCCCGCGACCAAAATCTCCTGGCGGGAATGAAAGTGTTCCATGAGGCCTGCGACGGGTGTCACGGCACAGCGAACCAAAGAAGCACATGGGGGACGACGGGCTTTTATCCACGCGTTCCACAATTCGGCTTTGAACCGCCAACTCTCCCAGATTGGCAGATCTTTTGGATAGCGAAAAATGGAACCCGTTACACGGGTATGGCTGGCTATTACCCGGATATGTCAGACGACAATGCGTGAAGGTGGCCCTGTTCCTGAGCCGGCTGAATTCTCTGCCGCCGGACATTGCTGTGAAATGGCGCCAAAAGAATCCCTGAAAGTCCCTTAGTTCCCGTTCCTTTTGTTGGAACACCAGCCGTAACCTGCCCGTGGATGTGCCTGTATGAACGTCTCGTGCGGACTAGCTGTGGAAGGGTCGCCGGCGAACTGGACAGTACTCTTGAACGTAAACACATCGCACGGAATGTCGCCCATGCCGTGCAGCTAGTAAGAGGTCCCGGTGATACCTGCAGTGTGGGTGAGGCTAAGCATAGACTCCGAGCAGTTTGTTGAAGAATCGCGCTTCGGCTGCAACGCCGGGACGGAGCAGGATGCATTGCAGTTTGCGGATCATGCGCATGACTTCGACGCCCTTGAGTGTGGCGTAGGCTGTTTTGGCCGATTTGAACCCAAGCATAGAACGAATGCGGCGTTTGATGGCGCCGTGGTCGGCTTCGATCCGGGTATTGAGATACTTCACTTGGCGGTGATCCACGGAGTCTTCCAGCAGCTTCGAGTCTTTCAGCTTGCGAATCGCTTCCCCGTACGCCGGATTGCGATCCGTGTTGATCACCGAGGGTGCCCAGTCGCGACGGACTCGCAGCGCTTTGGCCAGGAATCGCCGTGCTGCACCCGCGTCCCGACGTTGTGATAAATAGAAATCGACTGTACGCCCGCGGCTGTCGATCGCTCGAAAGAGGTACAACCATTCACCACAGACCCTTATATAGGTCTCATCGACTCGCCACGAGCAACCCGTGTGACCCTGATACCAGCGGATCAGCTTCTCCAATTGTGGAGCGTACGTCTGGATCCAACGGTAGATCGTGGTGTGATGAACTTCGAAGCCGCGCTCCTGCATCATCTCTGCCAGGTGCCGATAACTGACGTTGAACTTCAGGTACCAACGCACACATAGCAGGATGAAGTCGGCGGGAAAGTGACGTCCCTTTAATCCGTTCGGCATCCCTCATTCTGTGCCACACCTGCTATTTGCAACAGAGCATACGGGATCCGGCGGAATGCCATCGGAATGGTCAGGTCCGCATCGGAGGAAAAGGATCCTGAGCAGCGAAAAGCAAAACTGACGTTTCTGATGGCAGGGGGCGGGTATACCGGCGTGGAGGGAATCGCCGCTCTGAACGAGTTGGTGCGCGATGCCATCGCGCAGTTCCCCTCGCTGAGAGATGCGCCTGTTCAAGTAATTCTGGCTGAGCCCATGGACCGGCTGATGTCGGAAGTGACGCCTGATCTCGCAGCCTACTCTCAGAAGCAGTTGGAGAAGGCGGGCGTACGAGTTCTGTTGAACGTGGGTATCAAAGGGGTTGAGAACGGCGTCGTCGAGCTGTCAAATGGCGAGCAGATCCGCGCAAGCACCTTTATCTGGGCGGCCGGAGTACAGCCGAATCCGCTGATTTCCCAGCTTGGAGCGGCAACGGGAAAATCGAAAGGACTCAAGGTCAACAACTGTCTGGCGGTGGGGGGAAATGGATGAGGTGTGGGCTGTCGGCGACTGCGCCGAGGTACCACAACCCGACGGCACGGCACCTACGGACTGTTGGCGCAGAATGCTCTGCGAGAAGGAAAGTGGTTGCGCAAAATATAGTTCGCACGGTGGGCGGCGAGGGGCAGAGGCCGTTCACGTACACGCCCATCGGCGAACTCGCCCTCGTGGGGAGGCACAAGGGCGTGGCACGAGTCTACGGTCTGAATTTTTCGGGTGTTACGGTGTACCTGCTGTGGCGAGGCGTTTACATCAGAAGATGCCGTCCCTTGCGCAGCGACTGCGAGTGTTGGGCGATTGGTGCCTCGATGTGTTTCTTGGCCCGGCCGCGGAATACCAGCTGTCATCTTCGAATATGCAGTTGAACCAGAGGCCCGCACAGCGTTAGGGAAGAGTTTGTTGCGGGACTCCGAACTGCTTGAGGATCGCTCCAATCTCGTTGGCCTGGCTCGCCAGCGAACTGTCGATCCGGTCGCGCAGAGCGGTGTCGTTCTTGCGCACCGCCATTGACATTGAATACTTGAAGGGAATGGGCCCGTAGTGGTCAGGCTGCACAGGAACAATCTGCAACGGAATGGGTTGATGCTGTGCGAAATAGCCACCTAGCGGGCCCCACACGATGGCGACGTCCACGTCGTTTTTCTCGACAGCTTCGATGAGGCGTGCCGGAGGGTTCTGGTCCCCGTAAGCCCCGAAAAGGCTGTAGCCCATGACGTTCTGGCGAATCCCGCGATGCGCCAGGAAAGCGGCGGGCGGAGCCAAGTCGTCGCCCATCACATGTACGCCGATCCGCAGCCTTTCGAGTATGCCGTCGTCCAGTGATTCCATTTTGAACGGGCTGTCCTTGCGATAAACAAACACATAGGTGGAAGTGTAATAAGGTCTCGTCGGCAGAGCGTCTTCGATCGCGGCGGGAACTCCCAAAAGAAGATCGCAGCGGTTCGCCCCGAGCGTGTTTCGGACGAGATGGTCGCGTTCCAGCCACCACGTGTAGGACAGCGTCACGCCCAGCGAATGACTGAGGACGGAGGCAATCTTGTTTTCAAACCCTTGCTCGCTCCGATTCGAGAAAGGCAGGTTGTTGGGATCTGCGCAGACTCGCAGAACGGACTCGCCGGACTGGGCAGTCGCGGCGGTAGCCAGAACCTGACAGGCGAGCAAGGCCCCTAGGACTCTCCACTTCATCTGGGGAGTTAGTTGCACTCCTCCGTCGTAGGTTTCACCCGTGGCGCCACCACCAGACAGCGTTCATTCCAATGGTCGTAATTTTTCCGGGGAGACTTGAAATGTGGCTACCTGTCTAATCCACGGGAAAAGAGGCAAACCATGGCAGCAGCTATCGAGGAAAAAGTGTCGACCGGCTTGGGCTGGTTCAGTATCGGATTAGGGCTGGCGGAACTCGTAGCGCCCCGGCAGCTTTTGAATTTTATCGGCCTGGAGGACGGAGGACACAGGAAGACGATTCTTCGGACGTATGGTCTTCGCGAGATATCGGCCGGAGTCGGCATTCTAGTTCAGCCAAAGCCGGTTGGTTGGCTATGGGCGCGGGTTGCCGGAGACGCCCTGGACCTGGCCTCTCTCGGAATGGCGTTCGAGTCGCCGGACGCAAGCCGCGGCAAGCTGGCGGCCGCGACGGCTGCGGTGGTCGGAGTGACCGCGCTGGACATTTTGACAGCACAGCGCCTGTGCCAACCAAGCGATGGCTCGAGTTCGGCGACGGCAACGGAAAGCGTTATTATCGGTCGGCCTGCGCAGGAAATCTACGCATTCTGGCGCGACTTCAACAATCTCCCGCGATTTATCAGCTACGTGAAAGCGGTGCACGTTGTCGATGACAAACGTTCTCACTGGACGGTTGAAACTCTGGCCGGTAAGACACTGGAATGGGATGCCGAAATCACCCTTGACCAGCCGGGTTCGCGAATTTCCTGGCGTTCAACGGAGGGTGCGGATGTACCGAACTCCGGCAATGTGAGCTTCACTCCGGCGCCTGGAAACCGCGGAACCGTTGTGCGTGTACAGATGGATTACGCACCTCCGGGAGGTGCGGCTGTCGCAAAGCTGGCGAAGCTGTTGAAGGGTGAACCTGCCGGGCTCCACATCTCGCAGGCACTGCGCTCGCTCAAACAGCTCCTCGAAACAGGTGAGGTTGTGAAGTCCGATGCCAGCATCCACCCCGGTATGCATCCGGCACAGCCTCCCGAAAGCGTGCCAGCGGGAATGGTTAACTCGACTCACTGAGCTTGGCCGCGCAAACGGGCGAAGACCTCACAGAAAGGAACGATGGATGAAAGCAAATTGCTGGATGGGCAAAGGGAATGTACAAATTCAACAGGTTCCCGACCCGAAGATTCTGAATAACCGTGATGCAATTGTGAAAATCACGTCGACGGCTATCTGCGGCTCAGACCTGCATCTCTATGGCGGGTTCGTTCCCTCAATGGAGAGCGGAGACGTGCTGGGCCATGAGTTCATGGGCGAAGTGATAGAGACGGGGCGCGGCGTGAGCAATCTCCACAAGGGCGACCGTGTTGTTGTGCCGTTCACAATCTCATGCGGGTCGTGCTTCTCGTGTCAGCGAAGCCTCTTTTCGTT
>JAOAPP010000760.1 GCA_025462985.1 Bryobacterales bacterium
ATTGGCAATAGCATTCGTCCGTCATCAGGAAAATGCCGCGCCGGGAAGTGAGGTCGAAGATCTCCCGGAACGTTTCCTGGCTGAGCACCGCACCGCTCGGATTCGAAGGCGAGTTGATGATCACCAACTTGGTTTTTGGCGTCAGGTGCTTTTCAATCAGCGCAGGGCTTACCTCGAAGCCGGCCTTTTCGTCGGTCTCGACGAAAACGCAGGTTCCCCCGGCATAATTCACGACGTCCTTATAAGTTACCCAGTAGGGAACCGGAATGACGACCTCATCGCCGGGGTTAATCAGTGCCTGCATGAAGTTGAAAATGGCGTGCTTGCCTCCAACCGTCACCATGCACTCGGCGGGCGAGTAATTCGTTCCGAAGTCTTTGCGATGGCGCTCGCAGATGGCCTCACGCAGTTCCTGGATGCCGCCCGTATTTGTGTACTTGGTGAAGTTCGCCTCGATCGCTCGGATGGCGGCTTGCTTGATGTTGGCGGGAGTGGGGAAGTCGGGTTCCCCGGCTCCGAAATCAACGACGTCCACACCGTCGCGGCGAAGCTTTTCGGCATCCGCTGCAACCTTCATGGTGGAAGAAACACTAATGTGGGAGATGCGTTCGGCGATCTCAGACGTGGCTTGCATAAACTTCCAATTTACCGTGAAGCGGGAAGCTTTTCCCGGAGACGTTTCAGAACGACCGGTGGAACGAACGCCGAGACGTCGCCGCCCAGAGTGATGATCTCCTTAATCATGCGCGAACTGATGAAGGAGAACTCCTCGCCCGCCATCAGAAAAAGAGTCTCAGTCTCAGGGCGAAGGCGACGATTAATCAACGCCATCTGAAGCTCAATCTCGTAGTCTGAAATAGCACGGATACCTCTGATAATGCCGTTGGCGGAGCGCCGGGCGGCGTAATCGACCAGCAATCCGCTGAACGAATCGACCTCTACATTTGCGATCTTGGAGGTAGACTCCCGAATCATACTCAGGCGTTCCCCTACCGAGAACAGCGGCTGCTTTGCGCTGTTGTTCAGGATCGCGATGGTGAGATGATCGGCAAGGTTGGCGGCACGGTGAATAATGTCGAGATGACCGTTGGTCAGCGGATCGAATGACCCGGGATAGATCGCGATGAGAGTTCGCGCGTCCGGCATGGAAACTTGAGTGTAGCGGAGAGTGGCAATTGGAACTAGACAACGTCATCGACTCGGGCGATCAGGGCATCTTTGAAGTGCGGACGCACGCACCGGGGCCGGCGGGTTCACTCCCGATCACTCCTGAGATGCTGCTGCAGCTTCCTTCGGGAACGCTGTTCGGAATGACGCAATCGGCTGGAATGGGCTGGGCGCCGGAAGCGCTGCTTGGAAAACAGGTTCTCATTCTCAGTACTCACGGCGGCGTGCGGGCTCCGGACGGGACGCCGATCGCGCTGGGTTATCACACCGGACATTGGGAAGTCGGGCTGCTGGTGGCAGAAGCGGCGCGCCAGTTGAAGTCGCTGGGTGCAATTCCATTCGCCGGAGCCTGTACCGATCCATGCGATGGACGCTCGCAAGGGACGTCAGGCATGTTCGATTCGCTGCCGTATCGCAACGACGCGGCCGTGGTGTTCCGCCGCCTCATCCGTTCCTTACCGACCCGCAGCGGAGTGATCGGGGTGGCGACGTGCGACAAGGGATTGCCGGCCATGATGATGGCGCTAGCCGGCATGCGCGATCTTCCGACCGCGCTCGTGCCGGGTGGAGTGACGCTGATGCCGGATCACGGCGAGGATGCAGGCAAAGTGCAGACCATCGGCGCGCGCTTCGCTCACAACAAAATTTCCCTGCAGGAAGCGGCGCTTGCCGGTTGCCGGGCTTGTGCCTCGGCGGGCGGCGGGTGTCAGTTCCTGGGCACTGCCGCCACATCGCAGGTGGTGGCGGAAGCACTTGGGTTGACGGTGGTGCATGCGGCTCTTGCGCCTTCGGGCGAGGCAGTATGGCTCGACATGGCGAGACGGACTGCGCGCGCCATGCTGAGGATGGAAGAACGCAAGCTTCGCACCAGGGACATTCTGACCGATCAGGCGATCGAGAATGCCATGGTTCTGCACGCCGCGTTCGGCGGATCGACCAACCTGCTGCTGCATATTCCGGCCATTGCTTTTTCGGCGGGGCTGCGCAGGCCGACTGTTGGCGATTGGGAACGGGTGAACCGCAGCATCCCGCGGATAGTGGATGTGCTGCCGAACGGGCCGCAGAGTCATTCCACCGTACAGGTTTTCCTCGCGGGTGGCGTTCCGGAAGTGATGCTGCACCTTCGCCGGGCGGGCGTTCTGCACACCCAGGCCCTGACGGTTTCAGGGGAAACACTCGACTTCATGCTGGACTGGTGGGAACAATCGGAGCGCAGGCAGAAGTTCCGCGCGCAACTGACGGAACTTGACGGTGTCGATCCAGACGATGTGATTCTCTCGCCGGATTCGGCGCGCTCGCGTGGCCTGACATCGACGGTCTGTTTTCCATCGGGCAATCTGGCGCCTGAAGGATGCGTGGTGAAGAGCACGTCCATCGATCCAAGCATGGTGGATGAGAACGGCATTTACCGACTTTGCGGCCCGGCTCGTACCTTTGTCACCGAACACGACGCCATCGCTGGAATCAAAGAAGGATAGGTCCGCGATGGCGACGTGATGGTGCTGATGTGCCGCGGCCCGATGGGCACTGGCATGGAGGAGATTTATCAGATCA
>JAOAPP010000004.1 GCA_025462985.1 Bryobacterales bacterium
CAAACGCTGCGCGTTCGTTTTCGGTTAGTTCGAGTGGAAGAACCCGTCCCATGGCACCCGATTGGAAGGATGTATGCAAAATGGACATCACTGCACTACCTTGCTCTGGTGGAACAGGGTTCGGCTGTCTGCCCCACAATGCTTCGCGAATGCCGACGTAGTACTCGGCCTGATTCGCCGCAGGAGCAGGTATCTTCGTCTGCTTTCCGGTCACGCCCTCATAGAAAATGCCTGGATCAGGATCATCGCCGAAGCCGCGAGAACCTGGCCGTACACCAGCGACGAGCTGTTTCTCCTGAACATCTGCACCGAACTTCGCCCAGCTTCCGAGTGTGCCGTGCAGCACAGAACGCGGCCCACCACCGGACACAAGCAGCGATGTATGGAGAACGACTCGGAGCGACTTGTAGTTGAGCTGGACATGCGCCCAGTCGTCCGTTTCTCCTCCTTTACGTAACACGGCGAAGCTGGCGTTGATCGTCTGAGGCACGCCGAACAACAGTACCGCCTGGTCGATCAGATGAGGACCGAGGTCGAACCAGAGTCCGGCGCCCGGACCATTCTGCTCGCGCCATCGCTGGCGGACCTGCGGGCGAAAGCGGTCAATGTGGGTTTCAAAGTGGCTAATCTCTCCCAGCACACCTGATTTCACGATTGCCTTTGCTGCCAAAACCTCAGTGTCCCAGCGGCGGTTGTGAAATACCGAGAGCAACTGTCCCCTGTCCTCAGCAAGTTGAACAAGCGAGCGAGCGTCTGCAAGTTTGACGGTAAAAGGTTTGTCCACGACTACGTGCTTTCCTGCATGCAAGGCCGCAGCTGCAAGCGGGTAGTGACTCTCATTCGGGCTGGCGATGACCAGGAGATCTACCTCCGGATGAGTTGCGACTTCTTCCATGTTGGAACAGACAGTAACGCGAGGAAGATCAGCCAACACCGTATCGCGTTTGCTCGATCCAATGATCGTCAGCTCCAAGCCTGCCACCGATTGGATAAGTGGAGCATGAAACGTTTTGCCCGCGTAGCCATAGCCGATCAACCCGACTCGCACTGTTCTTCCATCTTCGAACATAAACACCATTATCGAATGAGATCATGTCTGTTGGTTTGGACTGGAGAAGAACAACGGACCTGAACGGTGTAGACTGCGGCTTAGTTTTAACAGACAAGTCGCACGATTCTCAGGAGCAAGCTAGATGGCTGTAGAACGCCGTAGTCGAGTCAGGTTCTTCCTCGCATTTTGGCTATTCATACTCAGTGGAGTTGCCTTTCTCGATCGCACCAACATATCCATCGCAGGCCTGCAGATCAGCACGGAGTATGGACTCGGCAACCAGAGGCTGGGGTGGATCTTCAGCGCCTTCCTGATCGGATACGCTGGCTTTCAACTTCCTGCAGGATGGCTCGCGGCACGCTTTGGGCCTCGGCGCGTCCTTACCATCGGAGTTCTGTGGTGGGGCGTTGCAACTGCTCTCACAGCGCTCCTTCCCTCTGGAATCGCGCACGCCGTCGCGTTGTTGATCGCGATCCGGTTCGCCCTCGGAGCCGGTGAGGCGGTTATCTATCCTGCGGCAAACCAGTTTGTCGCCCGCTGGGTGCCCGTGCAGGAACGCGGCTTCATCAACGGTCTCATCTTCGCTGGTGTGGGTGCGGGCAGCGGCCTCACCCCTCCCTTGCTTACATGGCTCATCACCCATCACGGATGGCGCGCGGCGTTCTGGTTCAGCGCTCTCATTGGTGTTGTGGCGGGCGCAGTATGGTGGTTCACCGCCCGCGACACGCCCGAGGAACACAGCGGAGTTTCAGCCTCTGAACTTCGCGAGATCCGTGATGGTTTGTCTTTCGTTGCTCCCGTGCCGGTACCCGCGGCCGACATCCCCCCAGCCATTACCGCGCCAGTCCTCATCTCATGGAGAGCCATCTTTCATCGTCGCGATCTCCCGGCCCTCATGGCGGGTTATTTCAGCTTCGGATATGTCGCCTGGATCTTCTTCAGTTGGTTCTTTCTCTATATGGCCCAGGTGCGCGGCTTCGATCTTAAAGCCAGCGCACGCTATGCGATGCTCCCATTCCTTTCGATGACGATCTGCTGTCTCGCCGGAGGTGTGCTTAGTGACCGGCTCACGCGAGCGTACGGACTTCGTATCGGCCGTTGCGGTCTAGCCTCCGTGGCCATGTTAGTGACCGCGGCATTTCTCGTGCTTGGATCCCAGATTCACAGTCCCCAGGCTGCCGGTGTCATCCTCGCCGGTGGTGCTGGCGCCCTCTATTTCTCGCAAAGTTCCTTCTGGTCAGTCTCCGTTGATATCGCTGGCCGTAGCTCCGGCGTCTTCTCCAGCATGGTGAACATGGGTGGACAGATCGGAGGCGCAGTCACAGCGTCGCTGACACCCTGGATCGCGCAGCGGTTCGGCTGGGTAACGTCCTTTGCCATCGCTGCAGTCCTCGCGGTCGTTGGCGCGATCTGCTGGATGACGGTACACCCGGAGCTTCCTCTTGATTCCTAAAGGTTAA
>JAOAPP010000007.1 GCA_025462985.1 Bryobacterales bacterium
CGCCGGCTGCGAACGACGGTTCGACGGAAGAACGCTACGCACATGATAAGCAACCGCGGCCGGAGTGTAGAAGCACGTCCAGCCGAGCAACTGCGCCCGCCACGCCACGTCGGCATCCTCGCGATACGCAAAGAAATCCTCATCGAAGAATTCGCCCTCGACCGAAATGTCGTCGAGCATCGTGCGCCGGTACAAGGCAGCCGCCCCGGTCGCGCCAAACACCCACTCCGGACGATCGAAACGACCGTCATCCGGCGTGCGGCTCCCGCGGTCCAGATGTCGAAAGTTCGGAGTCATGAAAATGCCCGTGGAGTCGAAGTGCGGCTGCGCCGGGATGCTGAAATCCGGCCCCATCGCCAGCAGTTTGCCACAGACAGTTCCGATCTTCGGGTCCGAAATTCCGGCTTCCACCAGACGAGTAATAAAATCCGGATCGAGACGAACGTCGGGGTTGAGGGTCAGCACCCAATCCGAGTCCGAAGCTTTGATTGCCTGATTCTGTCCTCCCGCGAAACCGTTATTGCTCTCATTGCGAATGATCCGGACGCAAAAGCGATATCGATGAAGTAGCGATACCGTGTCGTCCTCTGACGCATTGTCCACAACAATGACTTTGACAGGGTGATAGTTCTGCCGAAGCACCTCATCCAGGCAGCGTTCAATAAATTCGGCGCTGTTGAAGGTGACGATCGTTACCGTGACGGATGGAGGCGAGTCCGTCATCCGGAGCGCACCAGGCTGAAGTACAGCCGCCAGTACGGGTCGAATCCAAGCTCGCGCTGCAGTGAGTGAATCTCGCGCTCGCTTTCGAAAAGCGTCTGTTCAACCGCGATCGGGGCCGCCGTGTCGCGAATCGAACGCCAGCGTCGGATGCCCTCCAGAGTTCCGCGCAGGGCAGGCCACAGGTGTCCTTGCTGCGCGGCTCCGACCAGCGAGAGGGTTTGTCCAACCAGAATCGGCCAGGCGAAGCGCCAAAGCGTTCGCGCTGGATAATGTTTTGCGAGTAGAAAGATCTGATTGCGCGCGGTGAGGTAAAGGACGCGACTCGAGTTCTTCCCAAGCGTTCCTTTACTCATATGTGTAGCGACAGCCTTCGGATCGTAAATGCCGCCGAACCCTGCCAGCGCGCAGCGCACTCCAAAATCCACATCTTCGTAATAGGCCTCGAAGCGGGTGTCGAGCAGGCCGACGGCATCAAACAGATTGCGGCGAAACAACGCGGCCGTCATGGGCGCGAAGCAGATTTTGCGCTGGGTGCTCCAGGGCTCGCCATCAGGCCGGCCGTAACCGCAGCGCCACGCGTGCGCGCCGCGAGAAAGCAAGTCCCAGGTGCCATCGATGTGATTGCTCTGCGTCGTTTGCAGCAGCTTGCCCGAAGCAAATGCGGCGCCTTCCCGTTCGGCGGTCGCCAACAGCACCTCAAGCCAGTCCGGCTGAAGGGACACATCGTTGTTAAGGATAAGAATCCAGTGGCCCCGGGCGCGCTGAATGCCCGCGTTGATCGCCGGTGCAAAGCCTCTGTTTTCTGGGAAACGAATCAATTCGGCGTTGAGTCGTTCAGCAACTGCGGCCGTATCGTCGGTGCTGCCGTTATCTACAACGAGAATCTGGTCGGGTCGCCGCGTCTGCTTCGCCAGGTTTTTGAGGACGGAGCAAAGAAGTTCAGCGCGATTCCAGGTGGGAATAATAACCGAGACCGATGCCATTACCCTTACACAATACGCCAGCGGTTACCGGAATCCCGCCGATTCCCATTCTCTGGCGTCAACTCGAAATGAATCAGCATTGGCGCAGCCGCAGTACTTCTCTTCTATACACCTCGACCAGTCTCGCGGCTAGCCGGGTCGCGTCTTTCTCCCGCTCGACCATTTGCCGGGCGCGTACGGCCATTGCCTCAGCGCGCACAGGATCCTGTAACAGTTCCACCACAGCGCTCGCAAAATCCTCCGGCCGATCTGCCAGCTCACAGTACCCGTCACCTTTTGAGGCTAGGCCCTCCGCGCCAAGCGTGGTGGACACCACCGGAATTCCTGATGCGAACGCTTCGAGCAATTTCACCCGCACTCCCGAACCGCTGAGAATCGGGCAAATGAAAAGAGCGTAGCGTTCGAACAGTTCCCGCATGTCCGGGACGAAGCCAAGCGGACGTATGTTCGGGTGCTTCAGTTTATTCCCCATCGCCTCCCAGGATCCGGCCCCGGCAATAACCAGCGTGGCATCCGGCTTGGCAGCCACCACTCGTGGAAACACATGGTCAATGAACCAGAGAAGAGCGTGCAGGTTCGGTTTATGGCGAACGCTGCCGACAAACAGGATCGTGTTGGGCTCGCGCGGGCCCGGGACGAAGCGGTAGCTCGTCGTATCGATCAGTGCGCGCAGATCCGGGTCGATGCGGCCCTTCAATTCCGGAACAAACTCGAGCAGGTACTCCTCGTTTTCCCGGCTGCAGACCTGGACCCGCCTGAAGTTTCGGACCATTCTCGTTTCATAGCGCAACAGCTGCATGTATGCGATAAACGGCCTTAACTTCCATTGTTTCTTGAGACTGCGGCCCAACGACTGGAACGAGACATCGTGCTCGAACAGGAATGTCGGAATCCGATCGTACGCACCAGCGTACTGGCCAAGAATGGTGTATTCAATCTGCACCACATCCACCTTCTTGAGGAAGATGATGCGATCGATGGCCCAGGCGAACTCGCGGTCCGAGAACTCATGAATCACAAAGGGCAGTAGTGAAGCCAGATTTCGGGGCGGCTTCCCCTCCCTGACGAAAAACTCGCCCGAGGCACAGTATTCGCGCAGCCTCTCCTGTGCGGGAAGCTGGCTCGCCTCATCGACAAAGGACAGGACATGGACGTCCACCAGCGGCTGCATCGCCTCCAGCGCACCTTTCATGAACACCGCACCGCCGTGTGTCGGCGGTTCAATCGGGTACGGCGAAGTGAACAGCACTTGGAGGCGATCGGACGGAGGCCCGTTCGCTTCGAAACGATCGCGGTAATAAGCGCCTCTTTGACGCCGGAACGCTTCCACATCATCCACCTGCGCCAGTTCATGAGCCCGCCAGCGCGAACGCAGCGCCTCCGGCAGCGCCAGCACAGCTCGCACGAGACCCAGTGCCGTGTAGCGCGCTTTGGCGCTTCCGGCGAGCGGTCCAGCCAGTGCGATCGCAGCAGTATCCACAAAGTGCGGCAGCAGCATGCGCCAGTCGTGGATGTTCTTCCAGATGTAGAGCAGGAGGTTTTTTTGAACGACCGCCTGAATAAAATCGGTGCTGAATTTCTTTCCGATGGTGCCCCGATGTTCGTGAAAAACGATGCTGCGAGGCTCGTACAAAACCTTCCAGCCGCGCTTCCAGGCCAGGTGCCCGAGCGCCGTATCTTCGTAATAGAACGGCTTAAAGAGTTCATCGAACCCGCCGATTTCCTTAAACTTCTGGCGGTGAAAAGCGGAGGAGCCGCCCCCCGGATAAGCGCACGGGTACGGCACGTCCACTTCGGGGTCGATGCGATGGCTCACTCGCAGCCGCCCACGCTCCCACCAGGTCTCGGTCAGTCCGGTCTCTTCGCGGCGCTTCGCCGGATCGGAAAAGAAAATTTGGCAGGATACGGAGAAGACCAGCGGATCGGCAAACGGCCTCAGCAATAGCGGGAGGAAATCCGGTTCCACCCGCATATCATTGTTCAGAAGAACAACGATGTCGTTCCTCGCCGCCGCAAAGCCGGCATTCGAGCCGCCACCGAAGCCTAGATTTTCTGATTGCGCCAGAACGCGAACACACGGAAACCGCTCCCGAACGAACGCAACGCTGTCATCGGACGAGGCGTTGTCGACCACGATGATTTCGTTGTCAGGATGGCCTTCCAGCGCCGTGATGACCGACGGCAGGAATTTCTCGAGCAAGTCGCGCCCGTTCCAGTTTGGTATCACGACGGTGGCCGCAGCATTGCGTGGGGCTGCATCCCGGCGTTGTTGGCGCTTTCCGAACAGCACGAAGCAGCAATCTTCAACTACAAAGGCGAAGGCGGCGAACAGGCAGAGAAATGGACTGAGGACAGCCGCAAGCACGACTGGGAGAAAGGCCACTCGCACTCGTTACTGAATCGCGTTGCGCGCGATGGTCTCCTGATAAAACTTAGCGCTCAGTTTCGGATAGCGTTTCTGGGTCTTGTAATCGACATAGTAAATGCCGAAGCGCAGGTTGTATCCATCGGCCCACTCGAAATTGTCCATAAGGCTCCACACGAAATATCCCTTCACCGGAAATCCTTCCGAAACAGCTCGATGCAGACTGATGAGATAGTTGCGCAGATACATCACGCGGTCCGTATCGTAAACGTGCCCGTCGGGCGTCAGCACGTCCGCGGAGGAACAGCCATTCTCCGTTACGTAGAGCTCGTTTACGTTCCAGATCTGATTCAGGTGCCGCGGAGCCCAGTAAAGAGCTTCGGGACCAACATTGAGCCAGGACGAAGCCATATGTGGATAAGACGGAGGATTCGGAACCATC
>JAOAPP010000015.1 GCA_025462985.1 Bryobacterales bacterium
AGGATCCATCGACGGCTGATGCAGTCCTGAACGGAACTATCAATTCGGTCGTGACCTATCCGACCGTTTCGGATCCCAGTTCCGGCAAGTCAACGGTCGTCCAGACGATCGCCACTCTCAACGTCAAACTTGTGCAGCGCGCGACCGGACGCGTTCTCTACTCGCGTCCGAATTTTGTCGTCAGAAGCTACTATGAAATTGCCAGCGACCCTCACCAGTATTTCGATGAATCAGGTCCGGCGTACACGCGCCTGAGCCAGACCGTGGCTCAGGATGTGGTGAGTTCTGTCATGGACAACTTCTAGGGAAGAGCTTCCTCAGTGCCAGCTATCAACCCGGATCAGTTTCTTGCACGAGTCGCGAAGCAGCCGCTGGCCCCCGTTTATCTGTTTCTGGGGCCGGAAGGCTACTACCGCCGCCTCTGCAAAAATGCGCTGCTAGATCGTGCTCTTCCGCCTGAAAGCCGCGCCGACAGCTTCACCCAGGTAGACCTCGAAGAAACATCCGTAGCGAACATCATTGACGATGCGAAATCTCTTTCCCTGTTCGCTTCTGATCGGGTGATCTGGATAACGAGCGCCGAACTGGCGCTTCCGCGAAGAATGACGTCGGGCGGCGAAGAGGACGAAAAAGATGGCGCAGGCGAATCGGGACTTTCCGCTTATCTGAAAGCGCCCACTCCCGGCACTGTTCTCGTTTTCGAGTGCAGCCGCTTCGATTTCGCCGGCGACGACAGAGCCAAAATAGAACGCGTACAGAAGTTTTACTCGGCCATTCCCGTGACGGTTGAGTTTCGTCCCTTGACGCCTGAGTCCAGCCGCTATCTGGCTCAGGAAATTGCCAGAGAGAAGAAGTTGAAGATCGCGGGTGCTGAGTTGGCGGCTCTGCTGGAGGCCTGCGCGGGCGATGCGAATCGGCTGGTCTCGGAGATTGAGAAGCTCGCTCTCTTCGTCGAAAATGGCCGCCCAGTGACAATGGACGACCTCAGAACCATGGTTCCGAATGCCGCTCAAAGCACCATCTTCAATCTCGTGAATGCGCTCGGCAAGCGAGACCGTTCCGCCGCACTCCGCTCCCTGGACATCCTGGTACGCGAAGGCGAGTACCTGCCTTTGGCGCTGACATTCCTCAGCACACAATTTCGTCTTGCTCTCGCTGCCAAAGAAGCGCGTCTCAACTCGCCCCAGCAAGCGCAGGCTTATTTCACCAAGGCGGGCGTCCGCATCTGGCGCGACCGTGCCGAGCAGGTGATGGCAACGGCTGACGCCTTCAGCAGGGACCACCTCAATCGGGCCGTGGCCGCGATCTATGACACGGACAAGAAGTTTCGAGACGGTTACAAAGACGATCGCGTCGTGATGGAAACTCTCGTGCTCGCTCTCACCACAGGCGAGTCCCGCTAACTCAGCCACCTCGTCTGATGTACTCTGATTGGCGGACCTACGCCCGGAGACAAGTTCAGCGATGCCTATTCCCAGTTACCAGCAGTGGATGAACGAAACGGCCCTTGGTATTACGAATCGAAGGAGTTCGACCCTGAAGGCGGTGGATGCGGCCATTCAGCAGTACGACCTCCAGAAAACGCATCAGAACCTTTTCAAGATCAAGAACGCGCTGGAAGATTGGAAGCGCTCAAAGGAAGGTGCTTGGCAAAGCACCGAGCGCAATAAGAAGCTGGCCATCAGCAGGCTGGACGAAGATCTTAGCCAGGCCGACTATCGAACTTATCAGATCACTCGCTTCAGCATGCAGGAGCTTATCGCCCTGCAGTACGTTCACAAGGAGCGGAAGCGGGTCATCACCACGGTCTTTCAGGGCAAGGAAGTTACTCTGAAAGCCGCCCGATTAAAGGATGTCGTTAGATCGGCGTCGCAGGACGTGGTGGAAACATCGCAAAAAGCCGCAGCCTACATCCAGTCCGTCGGCAAAAACAAGGGAGCGCAAAATACGGGCGGACGCCCAGCGTCGGACATCGTACGGCAGAAGTTTCTGGCGCTGGTGCAATCGCTTTTCAGCGTAGATACGCTGGACCAGTTAGGCGCGCTCTCGGGCGTGATCCTGGACATACTGGGAAAGGCGTCCTTGAGCGTGCCTCCCGTGGTCGGACATGTCAAGGACGGCTACGATCTCTTCACTGGCTGGGCACAGGCGGGCGCGAAACTCTATGAGCAGACCGGTGTTGCGGACCGGAAGTATGTCATCGAGACGGGCATTCCGGCATCCGCGTTCGCAGCGCTCAAACAGCTGCTCGTGGAAGAAACGCGAAACCAGGTTATCGCCGCTTCCCAAGCGACAGCTTCGTTTGCCTTGAAGACCGGCCTCCTTTTTGCAGATGGTGGAGCAATTAGCGGTCCGGTTGTAGGAGCGGTGAATGCTCTGGCAACGCTGTCGAAGCAACTGTTCTTGCTTGCTGTGGAGTGGCGGGCTACGAAGGCGATCAATACCGCTTTGACCGCCGGGGAACTGGACGTGCGTCTTTTTCGAACCTACCCGCTGATGGGCTGTTATCTGATGATCAGCGGAAACACCAGCGACCTGATCCCGATCGATTCGTTTGGAACTCCCGGTTGGATGGACTACATCGAGAATTCGAAACGCGAATTCGACGAGATTTATGACTCGGCAACCCGGCTGGTGGAAGCGTCGCCTTGGGAGATCATCGGCCTGCCAAAACGAAAGAGCGGCACGAGCGTGAGCCTGTTCGGAGAAATCTCACGGGCGGCAGGGTTCGGGAGTCCCGTCTCCGATGTTGTCGGGTTGAAAGACCTCAAGCATCCGTAGAGTGCCGCGCTATCCGTTCTGCTTTCGACGCCATTCGAACAGCACCACACCCGCTGCGACAGAAACGTTCAACGAGGATACTTCCCCAGCCATGGGAATCCGCACCAGCACGTCGCAATGCTTCTGCACCCCTTGATGCAGCCCTTTGCCTTCTCCGCCAAGCACGATCGCCGTCGGTTTCGCGAAGTCCACATCATAATGGAGCTCCGTTCCGCGCTCATCGAGCCCGTAAATCCAGAAGCCCTTGACCTTTAATCGCTCCAGGGTTTGACTAACATTGGTCACTCGCGCGACCGGGAGATATTCAAGAGCTCCCGCAGCGGCGCGGGCCACCGTTTCGGTCAAAGGAGCCGCGCGGCGTTCCGGAACAATCACGCCATTCGCTCCCGCCGCGTGCGCGGTCCTCACGATGGCGCCGAGATTATGCGGATCTTCGACGCCGTCCAGCACCACGACAAGATTTGCTCCTTTGATCGCGCTCTCAAGATCCACATAATCCTGCGCCGCGCCAAAGGCCATCACGCCTTGATGAGAAACGCCCTTCGCAGCCCGATCCAGCATCTCGCGCGGTTCAAAACGCACAGGAACCGACTGCGCCCGGCACAGATCCACAATTTCCTGAATCCGGGGTCCCGCCGCACCTTTCGCAATGAGAACTTTGTCCAGCGCCCGGTGGGCGCGCAATGCTTCGCGAACGGGATTGATGCCGAGCGTGAGGCGCATTTAGCTGGACGCGGGTTCGGCCTTTGTAACTTCAACCGGTGGAGGCGGGGTTATGCCGACCGGCAGGCCGCTCGCCTCCAGCGATGCGCGTACTTCTTTGGGGCTCAGGCGCGAAGCGTCATACTCGACAAATAAAGCATCTCCCGACGGCTTCAACCGAACTGTGTTGAATCCATAAACCCCGCGGATGCGCGAGATGCTGGCCAGATCGGATTCAGTTAAGGAGCGAGTGAGCGGAAACGTGATCTGTACCTTTGTCATCGGCAACAGAATAACATTGGAAGCTGGCTAACCCTTCGCCTTCCAAAGTATCTGCCGCAAGATTCCCAGCCACGTCTCCAGGTCTCCCTGTGGCACTCTCAGCCGTCGAACCAGGCGTCGGATTTTCAACTCAGTGGATTGCGATGTCCGCTCATTTACGTAGCCGGAATGCTGCAAAGTTTCGGTGAGCAATGCGGTCATGCGCTCCAGATCTCCGGCATCCGCCATCTCCGGCGTCGGAAACCTCGTTCCTGCCAGCGCAGCATCTCGCTTGAGCTCATACAGGCAGATCGCGACCGCCTGGCCGAGATTCATGGATGCATGCTCCTCGCGCGATGGAATCCGAAGCAGCCAGTTGCAATAACTCATGTCCTCGTTCGATAGCCCGAACTTCTCGGAGCCAAACAGCAGAGCCGCTGGGGATGATTCCAGATGCTCGCGCATGATCGGTCCCGCCTGCTCCAACCGGTAGAGCGGCACATGAAGATCGCGATTGCCGACCGCCGTGGTTCCGGCAACGAGCGTGCAGCCGGACACAGCCTCGCCCACCGAGGCGCAGACTTGCGCCTGTTCGAGGATGTAGTGCGACCGCACCGCCGAACGCGCCTCAGTGAAGGCAACATCGTACGGATTCACCAGCCTGAGATCAGGGAATCCGAAATTGCTCATCGCCCTCGCGGCTGCGCCGATATTGAGCGGATTACGTGGAGCAACCAGAACGATCCGAAGCACTACTGCTCCAGATACGTATAGCCCTGCAGCCCTTCTTCGTAGAACTTCAGCAAGCGCCCGGCTTCTTCGTAGCCCAGCCTCTGCTCACGCACCGCCAGTTCCACGTCACGGCGGAACTGGTCAACCAAAGTCTGCAGATTGTATTGCACGTAGTTGAGAACTTCGCGAACGGTGTCGCCCTGAACGACAGTTTCGAGCACCACTTCTCCGTTCTCATCGAGACTGACA
>JAOAPP010000026.1 GCA_025462985.1 Bryobacterales bacterium
TGTCATAAGAGCGTCTAGTCTTCTGTCCCAGAAATCAGTGAACTAAATATCAAGGCAGCTCGTCTAACATCTGAGGAGGTCTTGGATGCGGACCGGGCGGCCCAAACAGGCATTGAGATTGACCGAAGAAGAACGCGATGGGCTCCACTCACTGACACATCGGGCGCGCAGCCAACCGTTACTGGCTCGGCGCGCGCGAGTGGTGCTGGCATGTGCCGAGGGACTCGACAATAAAACCGTGGCGCGAAAACTGCGCGGCTCGCTGGGCATGGTCGGCAAGTGGCGTTCCCGATTTCTGGAAGCTCGGCTGGAAGGGCTGTATGACGACCGCGACCAGGGGCACCCCGCAAGGTGAGCGATGCCCAGGTCGAAAAAGTCATCATTCAGACCTTGGAAAGCACGCCGCGCGGCGAAACGCATTGGAGCACGCGGGGCTTAGCAAAAGGCACCGGTCTCAGCCGGATGACGATCAGCCGGATTTGGCATGCCTTCGGTTTGCAACCACATCGTACGGAGACGTTCAAGCTGTCGCCAGATCCGCAACTGATCGAGAAAGTGCGCGACATCGTCGGTCTGTATATGAACCCACCCGATCACGCGCTAGTCTTCTGTGTGGATGAGAAGAGCCAGATTCAGGCACTGGACCGCACGCAACCGCTGCTACCGTTACGGCCAGGACAATTGGAGCGCGGCACGCATGATTACAAACGGCATGGAACGACTTCGCTGTTTGCCGCGCTGGAGTTGAAAACCAGTCGTGTCATCGGCCAACTACATCGGCGGCACCGCTCGCGTGAGTTCCGGGAATTCTTGGATGTGATCGAGGCTCAAGTGCCCGCCGAGTTGGAGGTTCATATCATTGTGGACAATTACGGCACTCACAAAACTGCCATGATTCGGAAGTGGTTCGCTAAGCGCCCACGCTTCCACGTCCATTTCACGCCCCCTTACGGTTCCTGGATCAATTTGGTCGAACGCTGGTTTGCTGAGCTCACCAACAAGCGCATTCGACGTGGCGTGTTCCGCAGCGTGAAAGAATTGGAAGCCGCCATCCGGGAGTACATCGCCGTGCATAACGAAAACCCAAAGCCCTTCGTTTGGACCAGAACGGCGGATCAAATCCTGGCCAGTATCGCCCGTTACGCGCAGCGCACGGTTGTCAAACCGTCTTCTTGACTTATGTCACGAACCATTGGGACAGGAGACTAGGGGCGGCAGCAGATTAACTGAGCTCCGGCTCCACTGTTTCGTTCGGCTCCAACTTGCGAACCGGCCCGGCTGACGATCGCCGATTCTGGTCTAGGCCGAAGCGGAGCGAATCTTTCGTTACCGTTCTTCTAATATTAATATGGCGCAGGGGGACAGTTTTTTGCTTGCTCCCCTGAGCCAAACTTGTGCGGTCGAGCACACTTCTTAATCTAGACTGTTTTGGGAGAGTGAATGACACCCTTCACTGATGTGATGGACGCGAAGGAACTGGTCGCAGTTTTGGTCGCATTCCGGAAGGGCGACTTCTCGGCCCGCCTTCCTGTGGACCAGACGGGGATCGCCGGGAAGATCGCAGACACGCTGAACGAGATCTTCGAGCTGAACGAGACGATGGCGAACGAATTGTCGCGGATCAGCACGGCAGTGGGCAAAGAGGGCAAGATCAACCAGCGCGCCTTCCTGGCTACCGGTTCGGGCGGGTGGGGAGCGTGCGTCAACTCTGTCAACAGCCTCATCTCGGACCTGGTCCAGCCGTCGACCGAAATTGCGCGTGTTATCGGGGCAGTGGCTCAGGGCGACTTATCTCAGAAGATGTCGCTTGAAGTGGAGGGCCGCCCGCTGCAAGGGGAGTTCGTACGTACTGCTCGCGTGGTGAATACCATGGTCGATCAGCTGAACTCGTTTTCCTCTGAGGTCACGCGGGTGGCGCGCGAGGTGGGAACAGAAGGAAAGCTTGGCGGCCAGGCCGTGGTGACCGGCGTTGCCGGTACGTGGAAAGACTTGACGGACTCGGTCAACTCCATGGCCTCAAATCTGACAAACCAGGTTCGCAATATCGCGGAAGTGACGACGGCCGTTGCAAAGGGGGATCTCTCCCGAAAGATCACCGTCAACGTCCAAGGTGAAATTCTTGAGCTGAAGAACACGATCAATACGATGGTGGACCAGCTTTCGTCCTTTGCTTCGGAAGTGACCCGCGTGGCGCGTGAAGTGGGTACGGAAGGCAAGCTCGGCGGTCAGGCAGACGTCAAAGGCGTGGCCGGCACATGGAAAGATCTGACAGACTCCGTCAACCTGATGGCCGGCAACTTGACTGGCCAGGTCCGCAACATTGCTGAAGTCACTACGGCCGTCGCCCGCGGCGACCTTTCCCGAAAAATTACCGTCGAGGTACGCGGCGAGATCCTTGAGTTGAAGAACACAATCAACACGATGGTGGACCAACTGTCGTCGTTCGCCTCCGAGGTTACGCGCGTGGCTCGGGAGGTGGGTACCGAGGGTAAGCTGGGCGGTCAGGCAATGGTGAAAGGCGTGGGCGGCGTTTGGAAGGATTTGACGGACTCGGTCAACTCCATGGGCGGCAATCTGACGGCGCAGGTGCGCAACATTGCCGAAGTGACTACCGCGGTGGCCAACGGCGACCTTTCGCGCAAGATCACGGTGGACGTGCGCGGCGAGATTCTTGCGCTCAAAGAAACCATTAACACAATGGTTGACCAACTTTCGTCGTTCGCCTCAGAGGTGACGCGCGTTGCCCGTGAAGTGGGGACTGAAGGCAAGCTGGGCGGGCAGGCTGATGTTAAGGGTGTCGGTGGCGTTTGGAAGGATCTGACCGATTCGGTGAACTCGATGGCGTCGAACCTGACGAACCAGGTACGCAATATCGCTGAGGTCACAACGGCTGTGGCGAAGGGCGATCTGTCCCGAACCATCACGGTGGAAGTGCGCGGCGAGATTCTTGAACTTAAAAATACGATCAACACCATGGTTGATCAGCTTTCGTCGTTCGCTTCGGAGGTGACGCGAGTTGCCCGCGAGGTGGGGACCGAGGGCAAGCTCGGCGGCCAAGCCGATGTGAAAGGCGTGGCCGGCACCTGGCGCGATTTGACGGAATCGGTGAATTCGATGGCCGGCAATCTTACAGCGCAGGTCCGTAATATTGCTGAAGTGACTACGGCCGTGGCGCGAGGCGATCTTTCGCGCAAGATCACGGTGGATGTGCGCGGTGAAATTCTTGAGCTGAAGAACACCATCAACACGATGGTGGACCAGCTGAATGCGTTCGCCTCTGAGGTCACGCGCGTAGCTCGCGAGGTGGGGACCGAGGGCAAGCTCGGAGGTCAGGCCGATGTGCGCGGTGTTGCCGGAACGTGGAAGGATCTGACAGAGTCTGTCAACTCGATGGCTTCAAATCTGACGGCTCAGGTCCGCAACATCGCGGACGTGACCACCGCCGTGGCGAAAGGCGATCTTTCGCGCAAGATCACGGTGGATGCGCGGGGCGAGATTCTGGCGCTGAAAGAAACCATTAACACGATGGTGGACCAACTGTCGTCATTCGCTTCCGAAGTGACGCGCGTGGCACGCGAAGTCGGTACGGAAGGTAAGCTTGGCGGTCAGGCCGATGTGTACGGCGTGGCCGGGACGTGGAAGGATCTGACCGAGTCGGTGAACTCGATGGCATCGAACCTGACCAATCAGGTGCGGAACATCGCGCAGGTGACGACGGCGGTGGCCATGGGCGATCTCTCGCGCAAGATCACCGTGGACGTCCGCGGTGAAATTCTTGAGCTGAAGAACACGATTAACACGATGGTGGATCAGCTGAATTCGTTCGCTTCCGAAGTGACTCGCGTAGCTCGTGAGGTGGGGACGGAAGGCAAACTGGGCGGTCAGGCTGACGTGTATGGGGTTGGCGGGACGTGGAAAGATCTCACCGACTCTGTAAACCTGATGGCCGCGAATCTCACGACACAGGTCCGCGGTATTGCGAAGGTGGTCACGGCGGTCGCGAACGGCGATCTTGAGCGTAAGCTGGTTCTCGAAACCAAGGGAGAAATCGCAGAGCTCGCCGATACGATCAACGCGATGATCGACACGCTCGCGACGTTTGCCGACCAGGTAACTACGGTGGCGCGAGAGGTGGGTATTGAAGGAAAGCTCGGCGGCCAGGCGCGCGTGCCAGGTGCGGCCGGTATCTGGCGCGGCCTCACGGACAACGTCAATCAGCTTGCGGCCAATCTCACCACGCAGGTACGCGCGATTGCCGAAGTGGCAACGGCCGTTACCAAAGGCGATCTGACGCGCTCCATCACAGTGGAAGCTCTCGGGGAGGTGGCCGCACTCAAAGACAATGTCAATGAAATGATCGGCAACCTGGCGGAGACAACGCGCAAGAACACAGACCAGGACTGGCTGAAGACGAACATCGCCAAATTCACACGGATGGTGCAGGGGCAGCGTGATCTTCTGACCGTGGCCGAACTGCTGCTCTCAGAACTCGCTCCACTCGTGAGCGCGCAGCGCGCAACGTTTTACATTTCCGACTCGAGCAACGATAAACCGGTCCTGAAGTTCATGGCGGGCTACGCTTACGACGACTGCGCCACCCTACCGAAGCAATTCACGATCGGCCAAGGGTTGGTTGGGCAGTGTGCGAAGGAAAAGCAGCGCATTTTGGTTCGCGATGTTCCAAAAGATTACATCCGGATCAACTCCAGCCTCGGCTCGGCCACTCCGGTGAGCATCGTGGTGCTTCCCGTTCTGTTCGAGCGTGAGGTGAAGGCGGTCGTGGAGCTGGCATCGTTCCAGCGGCTTTCCGACATCCACCTGGCGTTTTTGGACCAGCTCACGGAGAGTATTGGCATCGTGCTGAATACGATCGCGGCCACGATGCGTACCGAGCAACTCCTGACGCAGAGTCAGGCGCTTGCCGAAGAGCTCCAGAAGACGAACGCCGAGCTGCAGGAGAAGGCGCAACTGCTTGCCGAGCAGAATACTGAGGTCGAAGCGAAGAACCGTGAGATAGAGCAGGCGAAGCAGGCGCTGGAAGAAAAAGCCGAACAGCTGGCGCTCACCTCCAAGTACAAGAGTGAGTTCCTGGCCAACATGTCGCACGAACTCAGGACGCCGCTCAATAATCTATTGATTCTGGCGCGCGTTCTTGCCGATAACACGGAAGGGAATCTCAACTTGAAGCAAGTGAAGTTCGCGGAGACGATTCACTCGTCCGGAACCGATCTGCTCGCTCTGATCAATGACATTCTGGACCTTTCGAAGATCGAGTCCGGGAAGATGGATGTGGAGGTCGGCAACATCCGATTCGCCGAGCTCCAGGACTACTGTGCGCGCACGTTCCGCCACGTGGCAGACGGCAAGGGGCTCGATTTCACGATCGATGTCGACTCGCAGGTTGCGGGAGAGGTAATTCGCACCGACGCGAAGCGACTGCAACAGGTTCTGAAGAACCTGCTCTCGAACGCGCTGAAGTTTACGGAGCATGGTTCGGTGCGGCTGCGGATTGAACGCACATCGGAAGGCTGGAGCAGCACACACCCAGTACTGAATCGCGCCAAGAGCGTGATTGCATTCTCTGTTACGGACACAGGCATAGGAATCGCACAGGAGAAGCAGCGCATCATCTTCGAAGCGTTCCAACAAGCGGACGGAACGACCAGCCGCAAGTACGGCGGAACAGGTCTGGGCCTGTCGATCAGCCGTGAGCTGGCGCGTCTGCTGGGCGGTGAAATTCGTCTGCAGAGCGGACCCGGGCGCGGCAGCATCTTTACGCTATATCTGCCGCAGGCCTACATCGCGTCGGCTCCGAAGCTGGAAGGCGTCGACACGACACTGCTGCGCAAGGCAACTGAGGCGCAACAGAGTTCGGATGTGGATATCATTTTCCCTTCGACCACGACCGTGCCGGTGGAAGATCTGGTGGTCGATGACGACAGGAACATGACCTCACCCGGCGACCGCATTCTGCTGATCGTTGAAGATGACGTGGCTTTCGCGCGCATCATGGTGGATGTTGCTCACTCGCGCGGGCTGAAGGCGCTGGTAGCGCTGCGGGGCGCTACGGCGCTGACACTTGTTCGCGAATTCAAGCCGAGCGCCATTACATTGGATGTCCGCTTGCCAGATATGAGCGGCTGGGCTCTGCTGGATCGGCTCAAGCACGATTCGCTCACTGCGCACATCCCCGTCCACATCGTTTCGGGTCATGAAGAGAGCCGGCGCGGGTTCAAACTGGGCGCAGCGAGTTGCCTTCAAAAAGTGCTGACGAAGGAAACGCTCGAAGAGGCGTTCGAAATTGTACAGCGATCGATGGCAGGCGGCAAGAAAACCGTCCTGCTGGTTGGCGAAACCGACGTTCGCCTGAACGACATCCGGAACCTCATCAGCGGCCCGGACCTGACCATCATTCAGACGAATGCTCTAGGCGAGGCCATGCAGGTTGTCAATGACCAGCATGTCCATACGATTATTCTCGACTGGGTGCTGCCCGACAAAGCGTGGTTTGAGTTCATTGAGTCTGTTCAGTCGAAGCTTTCTCCGTACGTTCCGCCCATTATCGTTTCCGGCACTCCAAGGCTTTCTGAGGAGCAGATTGCAGAAATACACAATCGGGCCCGCAGCAGCGCGGTGCGCTACGCTCCTTCGATCGAACGCGTATTCGCCGAGGCCGTTCTACTCCTGCACAGAAACGAGCGTGAGCTGAACGAGGAGCAAAGAGCAGTGCTCGAGGAAGTCCGGCAAACCGATCCGCCACTTGCGGGACGTAAGGTTCTGGTCATCGACGACGATCTCCGCAACATCTTTGCGCTGACGAGCGTTCTGGAACAGCGGCAACTACAGGTCCTCCATGCTGAAAACGGCCGAACCGGGATAGAGATGCTGAAGAGCTCCAGGGACGTGGATATCGTCCTGATGGACGTCATGATGCCTGAAATGGACGGGTATGAGACCACGCGGGCAATTCGCCAGATTCCCGAGTTCAGCTCGCTTCCGATTATTGCGCTGACCGCAAAGGCTATGAAAGGCGATCGGGAAAAGTGCCTGCTCGCGGGTGCATCGGACTACGTGACCAAACCGGTCGATCTGGAGCAGCTCTTCTCTGTCATGCGCGTGTGGATCGGTCGAGACGATGACGCCAGATTCGAGATGGGGGCGCTTTCGGTACCGAACTGGCTGTCCGATCACGATGTGATCGTCGACGACGATCGCTATAAGACCGAAGCCGGCGATCGCGTTCTGTTGGTGATTGAGGACGATCCCACATTCGCACGCATCATGGTGGACCGCGCACACAAAAGCGGAGCCAAAGTACTGGTTGCTCTCCGGGGCAGTACGGCGCTGGCGCTCGCACGCGAGTTCAAGCCACGCGCTATCACGCTGGACATCAAACTGCCGGACATGAGCGGGTGGACGGTGCTCGATTTGCTGAAGCACGATCCGGCGACCCGGCATATACCCGTTCACGTTCTTTCAAGTGACGAAAACAGCCGCCGTGGATTTATGCTGGGGGCTATGACGTGCGCTCAGAAGGCCCCAGACACAATCGCTCTGGACGGCGTATTCAACCTGATTCAGGGGTCGATGGAGGAGCGGACCAGAAAAATCATGCTGGTCACCGCCAATGCGCGACTGCGCCGGGAGATCTGCAGTTTTATCGGCGGCGTGGATGTCCAATTCACCCATGTTTCTTCCAGCCGAGAGTCTTTGCGGGCGCTGGCGGTGGAGCGCGTCGACTCCATCATTGTTGACTGGGTGCTCTCTGAAATCGGCGGGACCGAGTTTATCGAAAAGGTGCAAACTCAGCTCTCGCCTCATGTTCCGCCCGTGCTTGTCCTTGGGAGCCGAAAGCTCAGCAGCAGTCAGGGCGCGGAGCTACACGGCCTCTCGCGAATCAGCGCCGTCCGGTACGCTCCCTCGCTTGAACGCCTGCTCGAAGAATCCGTTCTGGCGCTTCATCGATCGGAAGATTCGCTCAGCGAATTTCAGAAGGAGCAGATCGCAAAGCTCCGCCAGAATGATCCCATACTGGCCGGGTGCAAGGTGCTGGTAGTGGATGACGATATCCGGAACATTTTCGCGCTCACCAGCGTGCTCGAACGACATCAAGTGGAAGTATTTCACGCGGAGAATGGTCGCGGCGGGATCGAGGTGCTGGAGGCCAATTCCGGAATCGACCTTGTGCTGATGGACATCATGATGCCCGGGATGGACGGATATGAGACCACCAGAACCGTGCGGCAGGACCCACGATTCGAATCGCTGCCGATCATAGCTCTGACGGCAAAGGCTATGAAAGGCGACCGCGAGAAGTGTCTGCAGGCCGGTGCCACCGACTATGTCACCAAGCCGGTGGACCTCGATCACCTGTTTTCAGTGATGCGTGTCTGCATTTCGCGCCCGCTCGACAAATCTCACGTGCTTGGCGACGGAGGTTGAGAGTGGGAATAGATACAAGCCCGGCTGCGCTGGGAACTACGAGTCTCGAGACCACAACGGGCGAACACGTCAAACTGCTTCTGGTTGATGACGATCACGACAACCTGCTTGCGCTGCAGGCCATTCTCGAGCCGCTCGGCCAAGAACTGCTGCTCGCCGATTCGGGCAGCAGTGCGTTGCGCCTGTGCCTTGAACACGACTTCGCAGCTATTCTCCTGGACGTTCGCATGCCTGAGATCGATGGCTTCGAAACAGCGGAGTTGATCCGATCACGTAAGCGATCCAGCCGTACGCCCATTCTGTTCCTCACGGGTTACCGCAGCGATGAGCAACTTTTTCGCGGCTACGACCTCGGTGCGGTCGATTTTCTCTTCAAGCCAATTGTCCCCGAGGTTCTGCAAAGCAAAGTAACGGTCTTCGTAGAGCTAAGCCGCAGCGAGCAGATGCTTCGCCGTAAGACCGAGGCACTGGCGCGCACTGAGCAGAAGTTTCGCGCGGTGCTGGAAGCTGCACCCGATGCCATGATTATCACCGGCACAGACGGAATTCTGCAGCTGGCAAATTCTCGTACCGATAGCCTCTTCAATTACGAACGCGACCAACTCATTGGTTCCGCAGTGACGGCCTTTATTCCGAGGTGGAAGCCGCCTGACCTGTCGGTGACCGGCATTCCGGCAGGAACGCACCTTTCGCAGATGCGTCTTGAAGGTGTCTGCCGCGATGGGTCGGTCTTCCCTATAGAGATCACCTGCAGTCCTTTTGAAACTGACGAAGGCGTACTCATTACGACCGCCATACGCGACGCGACCGGGACGGTGAAGGCTGAAGAGCGTATCCGCCGTGTCAATGCGGAGCTGGAAAGAAGAGTGGCAGAGCGCACGGCGGATTTGACGCGGTCGAACGACGCGCTTCGCCAGTTCGCCTGGGCGGCGAGTCACGACCTTCAAGAACCAATCCGAATGGTGTTGTCTTATGCACAATGGATTGCCCGATCAGCCGGTACTAAGCTCGGCCAGGACGAATTCGAGATGTTGACATGCGTGCAGGACAACGCTGCGCGGCTGCAAACTCTGCTGACCGATCTACGCCAATACATATTTCTGAGCGAATCAGAGCAGCAGCTGACTTCTCTCGTCGATTGCAATGTGGTTCTCGAGACCGTGAAGAGCTATCTTGCAGCGGCGATCGCGGAATCGGGCGCGACGATTGCCGTCGATCCGCTGCCCAGTATTCAGTCGGTCGAGATTCTGCTGATACAAATCTTTCAGAACCTGATGAGCAATAGCATCAAATACCGGTCCGACGCCGCCCCGCTGATCAGCGTAAGGGCCGAGCCATCGCATGCCGGCTGGATCTTTTCTGTGGCGGACAACGGCATCGGCGTAGATCCGACACAGTCAGAATACGTGTTTGGCGTGTTCAGACGATTGCACGGGCGCCAATATTCGGGTACTGGAATCGGGCTCGCAATCTGCAAAGCTGCTGTTGAGCGCCTTGGCGGCCGAATTTGGATAGAGCCGCAAGCCATCCCCGGGACTACGGTCAGGTTTCTTGTCCCTCAGGAGCTGGATCGTGTCTGAGCGGGTGAGGAAAATTCTCATCGTGGAAGATAATCCCGGCGACCTGCGATTGATCCGGGAAGCGCTCCGCTCGAAAGGGATCAAATCAGAGATTGAGCATTACGAAACGGCGGACGCTGGGGTGCGAGTGGTTCGGAGCTACCGCGCGGACGCAGTGAACTTGCCCGAAGTCATTTTGCTCGACTTCAATCTTCCGGCAGGCACCGCGCGCGAGGTGTTGATTGCCATCCAGGACAACCCGGCGCTGGCGAACGCCAAGAAAGCCGTTCTCACCTGTTCGGTGGCTCCGAAAGACCGTGAGCAGGCTCTTGCTGCGGGCGCGGACGTCTTCGTGTACAAACCATCGGAGCTCGACGACTTCTTGAACGACGTCGGATCTGCTGTCCAGACGCTCCTCGGTGAGACATAGCGGCCGTTCAACAATTTTGCTGAGCCCTGAATGCGCGACAGAAGTCAAGAATCCTGACAGCCCATGTTGCGCGATCATCTCACTTACTTCTTTCAGCATTACGGGTATTGGACGGTTTTCTTCGGAATCTTGCTCGAGAGTGCGGGGGTACCGCTGCCCGGCGAAACGATTCTGATTGTGGCCAGTGTGCTCGCCAGAGAGGGGCATCAGCTCAGGATGCTCGATGTGGCAGCGGTCGCCAGCATCGCTGCCGTTGCAGGCGACAATCTCGGATTCGCATTGGGGCGATATGGTGGGCACTCCCGGCGTATTGTCGCGCTGACGGGTCATCAACCCCGCACGGGAGTTGCGGGCAGGGAATACGGAATCGGACTTGCGGTCGTCCTCCCGAACAAGCTCCGGCGTATTTCGAGGAACCCTTCTGCGCCGCCGGGATGCGCTCGGCTTCGGTGATTTGCATCGCTACGCCGGGTGTGCGGAAGCTTTTGAGATTTGCACATTGGCTCGCTCCGGGTCTTGAATCGTTTCGTCAAGAAAATCTCCTACGTCAGATCCAGGCGAAGTGTACCTTGCCGATCATCAGGCTGTGCGTTTCCAAGGAGATCTTTGAGACGAAGCGCGTCGCGAGGGGCGTAGCCGGAATCGTCGTTGTCGAAATAAACATAGACGGCGGCGAGTCGTCTGCTCCACTCACTTAGTTTGTCGGCCCATTCTTTCAAGGCCTCATCGCTGTACGTGCCCTGGTATTTGCCGCCGGGTCCATGTAGGCGGATGTAAGCAAAGTCGGCGGTAACTTTGATGGGAGAGACGTAGCCGGCCAAATCGAAGATGCAATAGCCCACGTTGTACTGCGAGAGCAGATCATGGATTTGCGGCGTATCCCAGGTAGGGTTTCGAAACTCGATGGCGCAGCGGCGGTAAGGAGGAAGGATCGCAAGAAAGGCGGCGAGACGATCGAAATTGAGCTCCCACTGAGGCGGCAACTGGAAGAGTATAGGCCCGAGCTTTGGCTCAAGCACTTCAACTGCACCCAGAAAGCGGTTCAGACCGTTCTCCGCCTCCTTCAGTTTCTTCATGTGCGTTAAGAAGCGGCTGCCCTTTACTGCGAAATGGAAGTGCGGCGGGGTGGAATCGCGCCACGCTTCCAGGCTGGTTTGTATCGGGAGTTTATAGAAGGTATTGTTGAGCTCGACCGTGTCGAACTTTTCAATGTAGTGGGCCAGCATCCGCGATCCGCGCAGACGTGGAGGGTAGAAGTTTCCGACCCAATGCTTGTAGTGCCAGCCTGAAGTTCCGATCCAAATTTCGCCCACGGTTTAGAGTGTCAGCCGCCCACAAAGATCAGGACAACAATTTCGATGTGATTCTGGCAATCTGCAGATCCTCCTGTGCGGGAAGAACGAGAATCGGAAAGGGACTGAGGAACCGGAGACCTGCGCATACGTCGTCGCGCATGGCCTGATCATGCTCGCCAATTCCACCCGTAAAGACGAGAGCGTCGAGGCCTCCCATCGCAGCTGCCAGGGCGGCAACTGCTTTTCGTATTTGATACGAGAACATGCGCAGTGCAAGATCGGCGCGGGGATCGGCCGTGCGAACTTTTTGGAGCTGCCGAACATCGCTGGTGTTCTCGGATATGCCCAGAAGCCCGGACTTATGGTCGAGTATGTCCTCGAGTTCCCGGCTGTCCGCCAGACCGCTTCGCATGAGGAAGAGAAGGACGCCGGGATCGAGATCACCGGAGCGGGTTCCCATCATGATGCCGCCGGTCGGTGTCAGACCCATGGTAGTGTCGACGGAGCGGCCTTCCCGAATCGCCGTGATGCTGGCGCCATTTCCAAGGTGCGCAACCACCAGGCGCTCCGGCACCGGATGGAGTTGAGGAAGGATCGATTCGATCGAGAGGCCGTGAAAGCCATACCGCTGGACCCCCATCCCACGCACTTTCGCGGGAAGGGGCATGGTTCGGCTGACGTCCGGCATTGTTCGATGAAATGCCGTGTCGAAGCAAATGACCTGCGGTGTTTCGGGCATTTGCTTCCCGACGGTTTCCACAACCTGCAAAGCAGGCGGCACGTGCAAAGGAGCGTAATCGGCGGCAGTACGCAACTGTTCCAAGAGGTCTGGCGTTAAGCGGCTGTGCTCAACGACCTCCCGCCCTCCATGCACGAAGCGGTGGCCGACGGATCGCGGCTTTGGCTGGCGGCTTTCTTCCAAGGATTTCAGAGCGTGCAGCAAGGCGTGCGTCTGGTCGGGAATTTTCGCCTTATGATTGGTCTTGTGGGTGGTCGGGCCGCACTTGAACGACACCATGGACTCCGGGGCGCCGACTTCTTCCACTTCTCCTTCGCACACTAATTCCTCTGTGCCGCCCGCCATGTTATAGAGACCGAATTTGAGCGAGGAAGATCCACAGTTCAGAGCGAGGATTGGAGACGCGCCGGTCACGCCGGCCATTTCCAGTTTTGTATTTCAGGAAGATCTTCGCCGCACTCCATAACGTATTCCTTGTGGCGCTGCAGATTGGCTTGCAGCCAGTCACTGGCTTGAGGAATCATGCTTGCGAGTCTGGGCACTCTGCGGATTGCATCGAAGGTCAGTTGAAAGCGGTCGAGCTGGTTCAGGACAGTCATGTCGAACGGCGTAGTGGTGGTGCCCTCCTCTTTGTAGCCGCGAACGTGGAAATTTTCGTGATTGTTTCTTCGGTAGACGAGCCGATGAATCATCCAAGGGTAACCGTGAAACGCGAAGATGACCGGTTTGTCCTTGGTGAACAGCGCATCGAATTCATCATCCGCCAAGCCGTGAGGATGTTCGGAGGAGGGTTCCAGACACATGAGATCCACGACATTGACCACCCGCACCTTGATATCCGGAACGAGCTTGCGCAGCTCAGTCACGGCCGCAAGCGTTTCGAGCGTCGGCACGTCTCCGGCGCATGCCATGACGACATCGGGATCGCCTTTGTCGTTGCTTGCCCATTCGAAAATGCCAGCGCCCTTGGTGCAGTGCCTTACGGCTTCCTCCATCGTCATCCACGCGGGCGCGGGCTGCTTGCCGGCGATGATCAGATTGACGTAGTGGCGGCTTCGGAGGCAGTGATCGGCAACCGAGAGAAGAGTATTTGCGTCCGGCGGCAGATAGATACGCACCACATCGCTCTTCTTATTTGCCACATGGTCGATGAATCCAGGATCCTGATGGGAGAAGCCATTGTGGTCCTGCCTCCACACATGAGACGACAGCAGATAGTTCAGTGAGGCAATCGGCTTTCGCCAAGCCAGAGTTCGAGTCGTCTTCAGCCATTTTGCATGCTGGTTGAACATGGAGTCGATGATATGAATGAAGGCCTCATAGCAGGAGAAGAAGCCGTGGCGGCCTGTGAGCAGGTAGCCTTCGAGCAGGCCTTCGCACATGTGTTCACTGAGAACTTCTATGACACGACCGTCGGTGGTGAGATGCTCATCGGCCGGCTCCTGCGCGGCCATCCATTCTTTGCCGGTCACTTCCAAGACGGCGTCGAGGCGATTGGAGGCCGTTTCATCAGGTCCGAAGACGCGGAAGTTGCGTGTCTTCTCGTTTCCTTTGATGACATCGCGAAGATAGTTGCCGAGGACGCGAGTGGCTTCCGCGTCGTTTCCTCCTGGCTTAGGAACCTCCACGGCATAGTTCCAGAAGTCCGGCAGAATGAGGGGCTCCAGGAGCGTTCCGCCATTGGCGTGCGGATTCATGCCCATTCGCTTATTGCCTTTCGGTGCCAGTTCCTCGAGGTCTGAACGGAAGCGTCCGTTGGCCCCGAATAACTCCGCGGGCCGGTAGCTTCGAAGCCAGTCCTCGAGCATTTTCAAGTGCTCCGGATTGTTCTTGACATTGGACAGCGGTACCTGGTGCGCTCGCCACGTTCCTTCCACTGGCTTGCCGTCAACGACCTTCGGTCCGGTCCAGCCTTTCGGAGTCTTGAGAATGAGTACCGGCCAGCGGGGTCTTTGCTCGACCCCGTTCCGCCGCGCCTCGTTCTGGATACTCTGAATCAGATCGATCGCCTCGTCGAGTACGGCGGCCATCTCACGATGCATTGTGTGCGGATCGTCGCCGGCAAGCACTCGCGGCGCGTAGCCGTAGCCGCTGAGCAGTTCCAGGAGTTCGGACTCGGGGATACGGGCGAGCAGAGTGGGGTTCGCGATCTTGTAGCCATTCAGGTGAAGAATGGGCAGCACAGCGCCATCTTTGGCCGGGTTGAGGAACTTGTTGCAGTGCCAACTGGTGGCCAATGCGCCGGTTTCGGCTTCGCCATCGCCTACGATGCAGGTAACGATGAGGTCTGGGTTGTCGAAGGCTGCGCCATAGGCATGGAGCAAAGAGTAGCCGAGTTCCCCGCCCTCATGGATAGAGCCTGGGACTTCGGGCGCCACGTGACTCGGGACGCCATAGGGCCAGGAGAATTGACGGAACAGCCGCTTGATTCCATCCTTATTTTGTTCGATACCGGGATACCGTTCCGTATAAGAGCCTTCGAGATACGTATGCGCGACCAGGCCTGGCCCGCCATGGCCCGGTCCGATGACATACATCATCTCCAGATTGCGTTCCCTAATAAGGCGGTTGAGATGGGTGTAGATGAAGTTGAGCCCGGCGGTGGTTCCCCAGTGACCGAGCAACCGCGGCTTCAGATCATCTTTCGTTAGCGGACGTTCGAGTAGAGGGTTATCTTGGAGGTAAATCTGACCAACTGTAAGGTAGTTCGCCGCGGACCAATACTCATGGAGTTTTCCAATGTCGTCTTCGCTTATCTCTCGGGCCATGTGGATCGTTGATTGACGAAGACGATAGCATGAACGTTACGCGCGGCCGAGTCCCGCGACCGCTCAGGCAATTGTACGGGTGGTCATCAACCGTGCTTACAGCTCGCGTAAAGCGTCCAAGCTAAAATGGGAGGCTAAAGCGGCTGTTGTCACAATGAAAGAACTCTTCTGGAATCTCCAGAAATACCGAGAGTTGATCTGGGCTCTCGCCCTGAAAGAGCTCACGATTCGCTACAAGCGGTCCGTACTGGGCTTTCTCTGGGCGTTGCTCAATCCGATGCTGCTGATGATCGTGATGAGCGTGGTCTTTTCCACCATCATGGCGGCAGGCATTCATCACTATGCGATTTTCATTCTGAGTGCCTTGGTGCCCTGGATGTTTTTCTCGCAGTCGCTCACCTACGCGGTCGAATCGATTGTCGGGAATGCGGACCTGATCAAGAAAGTTTCGGTCCCTAAGATTGTCTTCCCCGTCGCCGCGGTTCTTTCGAACGTGATCAACCTGATGCTCTCGCTCATCCCGCTGGCATTGATTGTTTTGCTTCTGGGTCACCCGTTTTACTGGACATGGATTTTGCTGCCAATCTACATCGTGGCTCTGGCGATTTTTACGCTGGGATGCAGTTTGTTCTTCGCCACAGCGAACGTTTACTACCGGGATGTGGCACACATTGTGCAGATCGTGATGAACATGTGGTTTTATCTCACACCTATCCTTTACACAATTGAGCAGATCCCGGCGCGCTGGAGGTGGCTGTTCAAATTCAATCCGATCATCTTTGTACTGAATGACTTTCGGCTCTCGGTGTACTGGGGTTTGCTCCCCACGTTCTGGTCTGTCGTCGCGTCGTTCCTGTGCGCCGGGCTGGCGTTCCTGATCGGCTACGCTTTCTTCCGAAAGCATCAATCTGAATTTGTGTTCTACGTTTAATGAATCACATGCAATCGAGTCGGCCAGTCATACGAGTTGAAAACCTGACACAACGATTCCGGGTGATTCATGAGCGCCCGGACACGTTGCGTGAACTGTTCACCAAGCGCTTTCGCGCCACTTCGAATGTCGAGAACTTCGAAGCGTTGAAGGATGTGTCTTTCAACGTGTATCACGGAGAAATGCTGGCGGTTGTCGGCGCCAACGGATCGGGGAAAAGCACGCTTCTGAAGGCGATTTCAGGCGTGTATCGTCCTTCGTCGGGCCGGGTCGAGGTGGAGGGGACTCTCGCGTCGCTGCTGGAACTCGGCGCCGGATTCCATCCTGAACTGACCGGCCGGGAAAACATCCTGCTGAACGGACTGCTGCTGGGGTTCTCGCGCAGGCAGATGCGTGAGCGCGAGAAGAAGATTGTGGAGTTTTCCGAAATCGGCGACTTCATCGATGTTCCGGTGAAACAGTATTCGTCGGGAATGTACATGCGCCTAGCCTTCTCGGTCGCCACTGAGGTGGATCCGGATGTGCTGGTGGTGGATGAGATCTTGGCGGTCGGAGATACGCCATTCCAGGCGAAGTGCTTCGACCGCCTGGAGAACTTCCGCCGGGCAGGTAAGACTATCCTGTTTGTTACCCACAGCATGGTGCAGGTTTTGAAATACTGCGACAGGGCGATCCTGCTGGAACACGGCAGGCTGCTGATGGACGATACGCCGACCAAGGTGATCGAGCTGTATTCGCCTGCCGCGTTGGAGAGCACGGCAAGCCCGGTCGGCGCATAAGCTTCCGGCCGCCTAGGGCAGGAATGTGAGCCCGAATTTAGCCGCCACGCTCCGTACGCGCCCCAGATCCGGCGCGGCAGGATTCGCCTCCGGGGCCATGCACTCCGCAGGTTTCCCTAACGTCCGGAAGTATTCTTCGAAGCCTGCCGGCGTGACGTATACCAGCCATCGAGCAAACCCGGAACGGATCTTGAAGGTGTGAGGCACTCCACGGGGAAGAAATCCTGAATCGCCGGCCTCCAGAATGAGTTCTTCCGAGCCTCGCGTGACCTTGAGGCGACCTTCCAGAACATAGAAGAGTTCGTCCTCGTGCTCATGGACGTGAAGCGGTGGTTCGCCTCCGGGTCCACCACTCATCTCAATCAGCGCGAAGCCGCCGTTCGTGTCGCGGGCATCGGCATGCACCGTCATAAGTCCACCCATGAACCAGATGGACCGGGCCAAGCGTGGATCAACAACATTCTCTTCGAAAGAAAGCAGAGCAGTCGCCATTTTTATCACCTCGCCTGTTTACGCGCAAAGGAGAGGAATTATGGCTCAAGAGAGTGCTACATTCCGGCGTTGCGGATCATTTCACGCTTGAGGAAAGCTTTTGCGGTCGTCCAATCACGTTTCACGGTGGCGGGCGAAACCTGAACGACATCGGCAGTCTGTTCTATGGTGAGTCCCGCGAAGTAGCGCAGTTCCACAATCCGGCTCTGCTGCGGGTCCGCCTTGGCGAGGGCTTCAAGGGCGTCATCCAAC
>JAOAPP010000031.1 GCA_025462985.1 Bryobacterales bacterium
GCCGGGAGCGGACGCGACCACATTGAGAATGGTGCTGGCTGTGTTGCGGGAGCGCGCGTGATTCACCTGCCGGCGAGCGTGCGCGTGTATCTGAGCACAGCGCCGTGCGATATGCGGCGGAGCTTCGATGGGCTGCACGCGCTGGTGGCTGGCGTCATGCAACTGGATGCTTTCGGTGGACACTTGTTCGTGTTCTCCAATCGTCGCAAGGATCGAGTGAAGATTCTGTATTGGGGTGTGTCACGAATGTGAGTGAAAACTTGCAGAGCTGTACCGAAGATGGGAGTGGGCCTCCCGGAGTCGACTTTCAGGAGCTGACTTCAAACCACCCGGAGCTGCTGCGCTCAAAAGGCGTGGTGGTGAACGTCCGAGGAAAAGGCGTCCGAGAGGATGTCAGGTGAGCGTTGAGAAGATGAGCGAAAGCAAACCGTCCGATGACGCATCGTCAAGAATTCAAGTAACTGTCAAAACTGGAGCCGCCCAGTAGCTTCAGGAAAAGCCGGGAAGGTGCCTGTTTACTGGCCCGGCGGCAGTCGGTGTATAGGCGGCATGAGCTCAGCGCAGGCTTTGGTGCGGAACGTGAGAACCTCGCTCTGGATGAAAAGGGAAATGACAAGTGGCTGACACCACGAGGAAGAATACCGATGCTGGAGCGAGGGGCGGAGTTGCCCATAGTAGTGAAGAGTCTCTCGTAATGAGAGAGGAGCGAAGGGGCAGCGTTATCCAGTCGGGCGAAGTTGCCAACCCGCGAGCGGGGATGAGCGGCAGAAACTCGACAAAACCTTATGTCATTGCAAAACGCGCAGTGTGGGAAGCTTACCAGCAAGTAAAGGCCAACCGTGGGGCTGCCGGCATCGACGAAGAAACAATCGCGATGTTTGAGCAGAACCTGTCAAGGAATCTGTACAAGTTGTGGAACCGGATGTCGTCGGGTTCGTATTTCCCGCCGCCGGTGAAACAGGTTGAGATTCCGAAGGCAAAGGGCGGCACGCGCAAGTTGGGAGTCCCAACGGTGATTTCATAATGCACTTTCCTCCAATGGCGTTGATGATGTCATGTGAATCCTGCATGAGTTGTGCACCCAATCCCGAAGCTTTTGTTCGTCTGCTTCGTTGAGTGTAATCCAGTACGGAGATCCGGCATTAAGCCGACGCGCTGAGATGACACCACGATCGATCCAGTAATAGACCACGTGGGGGCTGACTCGAAAACGCTTGGCCACATGTTCGACGGTCAGCTCCTCCGGACGTGCGAGCGTGGCCTTGGGAATCTGGTAGCGATAGCGGATCCACTGGATTATGCAACTAGTGAAGGGTTTGCCCAAGGCGCTGACATGTCCTTCTCGATTGAGGCGGTCGGCGATTCCCCCGTTGGGCAAGCTTTGAGCGAGATCCCGGACGCGATCGACAATCGCGGCAGGATATCGCACGTGGTCAGCTCTATTGGGCGGGATCTGCAGGGAGAGGTCACTGCAGGCGCCGCCCTGCCACCGGATGTGAACCACTAGCTGTTTCTGATTGGACTTCTCGACCGTAATATCCTTGAGGAGCAGTCGTAACATCCGCTTGCGATCTTTGGCCTCTGTGGTTGGAGCGTGGTATAAGCGCGGCAAATCCCTGGCCAGGGCGAGGACTTTTGCCTTCTGCTCAGGAGTAGCGGCACGCGCCTCTTGACGCTGAATCACTGCGGCTTGTTTTTTGAGTTCCTCCACTTGAAGCAGTGCTGCATTCCAGCGCCGCTCCAAGGTGGCTGCCACCAGGCGTTGCGAAGGATCGACTTCCTGATAGCGCCGTTCGGCGAGCGCGGCTTCATACTCGGCACGTTCCAGCCGCATCTGCCATTGACGGAAGATGGTCCGATCGCGGGCTTCCAACTCCTGCAGTGCTGCCAAGGCCAGCTCGAGCTCGGCCGGCTGTAATGCTTCGAGCACCTTCCCGGCGATGGCGGCATCGAGCAAGTCACAACGGAAGCTCAAACAATCTTTGCCCGCCAAACCTTCGCGGCGTAACCAGTTGCATTGATAGCAGGGATAGATGCCGCCGTTGCCCGTATAGCGCACGGTGAGCGCCCGGCCACAGTGACCGCACAGCAGTAGCCCTTGGAGTAAGGCCAAGCCTTCGCGTGCTGGGCCGCTCAGAACCATCTCCTCGCCATTGGTGCGGTTCTTCTCCAAGCGCTGCTGGTTCTTAAGGAACTCTTCCCAAGTGATGTATCCTTCATGGTGCTCCTGCAAGCTGACGCGCCAGTCAGCCATCGCGACCGCATGCATCCGTTTCTGAACCTCTCCCGCAGTGTTGATCTCACGGCGATATTGATACCGGCCAAAGACGTACCTGCCCGCATAGGACGGGTTCTTGAGCATCCCCAGCACCCGGCTGTGCGTCAGGCGGCCCCATATAATCCTGCCATCCCACGCCCCGCCGTACGATCGCTTGGGAAAGCGTAACGCGCTTTCCGCGAATCGTTGCATCACGGCAAAGGCAGTGCCTGTCTCGCGAAAGAGACGAAACACCAAGCCCACAGCGCCGCGCACTTCATCGTCCGCGTCGAGGATGATCCGGCTTTCCTCGTCGTAGCAAAACCCAACCGGAAGCGGGAAACGCAACTCACCTTTCTTGGCTTTGTTGAGCTTGCCACCCAGGAGGCGGGCGCGCAAAAAATGAAGTTCGGCCTGGGCCATAGTTCCCTTCAGTCCCAACAGAAGGCCATCGTTGAAATCGCCCGGGTTGTAGCAACCGTCTTCGTCGATCACCAGCGTTTCGGTAAGCGCGCACAACTCCAACAATCGATGCCAGTCGAGGTTCGAGCGCGCCAGCCGCGAGACCTCCAACGCAAACACCGCGCCCACCTGACCCATAGAAACTTCCGCTACCAGGGTCTTGAAGTCTTCCCGCCCCGTGGTCTGTGCCCCTGACATTCCAAGGTCCCGGTCGAGAATGCGGATCCCCGTCTCGCTCCAACCCAGTTCCAGCGCTTTCTCTCGCAGAGCATACTGGCGCTCCGTGCTCTCTTGATGGTGACGGACTTGCGCCAGCGTCGACTGACGCACATACACATAGGCCGCTTTGCTCCGGTGAAGTTCTGTGATCTGGGGATTCATCGGCTGCCTCCCCGGTGGGCAAAATCTCTGGGTTGCCATCGATCCAGCCGGCGAGCATATTGGCGAGGAGCACACCGCCCAGTGCTACATCGATCGGGGCGCGGAGTGCAGCCGGCTCGCTCATGGCAACTCTTTAGAGTGCCTCGCGACGGCGCAGTAGTTCGCGGTTGATCTCGCAGATCGCCTCCAGGATCTCGCGGGCGCGGTGATAGTTGGCGAGAAACTCCGCCGTCCGCGCGTAAGATTCCTGCGGCACGTAATCCATTTGCGGCCGCAAGCCCGGGTAGCTGACAGACAGATAGTATTTGGGACCGTGACCCGGGCCCTCCGCGCATTTGCATCCTGGCTTGCCGCAGCGTTTGTAGCGCTCGATGAGGGAGCCGCGCAGGATGGCTTCGAGTGGGGGCAATCGGCGCAGAAGAGCGGTGCGGCGTTTGCGCAGGACAGCCGGGGGCTGGTTTTGTATATCCATCAGACCACGTATAAAACTGGTCTGATTCTAAGACAGTCAAATACATTTTTCAACCTTTTTGTTTGGCTTGGGTCAGCTGCTCCAGGAGAGTGGCCAACTCGAAAAGCGACTCGGCTTCCAGGCGGCATAGTGGCGAATCAAGTGAGCCATACGCAGGTGGATCAGCCCAATCTGTCCACTCGCGCGCGATGCTGAAGCTGCCACGCTTGCACTCGCGGAGGATCAACGTGTCGACACCCGCTATCCGTCGCTTCTTAAGAACTTCGAAGCGCTGGCCTCGAAGCGGATGGAACGGATGACGGATCTCCGCCCATCCTAAATGCTGGTTGCGGTCCAGTGCAGTTGGCGCTGACCGTCCCGACGGTGGCGGACCGAATCGCGCAAACCGTAGTCAAGCAAATCATCGAGCCGAGGCTGGACCCGACGTTTCATCCGGATTCATTTGGATATCGGCCGGGGCGATCGGCAAAACAGGCCATCGCCGTCACCCGAAAACGGTGCTGGCGATATGACTGGGTGGTCGAGTTTGATATCAAGGCAGCCTTCGATCAGATTGATCACGGCCTCTTGATGCAAGCGGTTCGCAGCCACATCAAAGAAGACTGGATTCTGTTGTACGTCGAGCGGTGGCTCAAAGCGCCGTTCGAGACGGCGGAAGGCACTCAAGTGCCTCGGGAACGAGGCACGCCACAAGGCGGAGTGGTCAGTCCGATCTTGATGAATCTGTTCATGCACTATGCATTCGATATCTGGATGAAGCGCAACTATCCATCCTGTCCGTTTGCCCGATACGCCGATGATGCAGTTGTTCACTGCGGCAGTCAGCAGCAGGCAGAACAAGTCATGCAAGCCATTGGCG
>JAOAPP010000066.1 GCA_025462985.1 Bryobacterales bacterium
TCAATCAGTCTGGGATTGAACTGCGGGGGGTCAGATTCCTTCTCCGGGATCACGGCCAACCCGGCCTTGGGATACTGCTGCGATCTGATCGTGGACGAAGGCGGAACGGTCGTGCTTGCCGAGACGAGTGAAATCTTCGGGGCCGAGCACCTGCTGGTGCGCCGGGCCAGATCGCCCGAAGTCGCAAAGCAACTGCTGGGGCAGGTAGAGAATTACAAAGCGTACTTGCGCCAGTTCGGCGGCAGCTTCAACGACAATCCGTCACCGGGCAACAAAGAAGGCGGATTGACGAACATCCTGGAGAAATCGCTCGGGGCCGTGGCCAAAGCGGGCACATCGCCCCTCGAGCAAGTTGTGGATTTCGCCGAGCGAGTGACGAAGCCCGGCTTTGCGTTCATGAATACTCCTGGATATGATCCGGTTTCCATCACGGGCCTTGCAGCAGGGGGAGTCAACCTGATAGCGTTCACCACGGGGCGGGGGAGCGCTATCGGGTTCCCCAGCATCCCGGTTTTGAAGATTGCGAGCAATACGTTCACCTACGGGCGCATGATTGGAAACATGGACATCAACGCCGGCCTCATTGCCGACGGAAGCGCCACTATTGAGCAGGTGGGCCGGGAGATCTTCGAGACGCTGCTGCGCGTTGCTTCAGGTGAAAGAACCAAGGCAGAGCTGCTTGGGCATCACGAGTTTGCTCCCTGGCGCATCGGTCCGGTGATGTGACGTTGAACTACTTCGGGGCGATGTGGAAGAAGTAGCCGGTCATCGCGATCCCGACGGTGATCACAATCATGCGGATCACGGCCGGTTTCAGCCGCTTTGCAAAGACAGGGCCCGCCAATCCGCCCGCGATTCCCGCGGCCATCATGATGAGCGTCGGCCGCCAGTAAACATCGTGCGCGAAGATGAACATCGCGGCTGCGACTGCGTTCAGTGCTGCGCTGAGTAGGGTCTTGATACCGTTCATCCCGTGAATATCGGTCATGCCATAGAGCCGGAACGCGGCCAGGATCATTATGCCGATGCCGCCACCGAAATAGCCGCCGTATACAGCAATTGGAAACAGCAGGAGCAGCATCGCGAGGTGGTTCGAGTGCAGCCGGCCTCCTAACGCTTCGCTTGCCTGCTTTCCAAATGCAAACAGCAGTGTGGCAAACAGCAGCAGCCAGGGAGCAATCTGCCGAAAGGTCCTATCGGACGTTACCAATAGCAGCCAGGCTCCCAGCAGTCCGCCGGCAACACTCACGATAAACCAGGCGCGCAGCCTGGGCTCGTTCAGTCGCCCGATGTCGTCCCGGTAAGCGACCCCGCTCGCGAGCGCGCCGGGAACGAGGGCGACGGTGTTGGAGGCATTCGCAAAAACGGGCGGCACTCCGGCGAATACCAGCGATGGAAACGTCAGGAAGCTGCCGCCGCCCGCGATCGAATTGATTGCGCCGGCAGCAAAGGCGGCTGTGACCAGCAGCAGGGTGTTGAGCACACTCCAGTTTAGATAGAGCACTCTGGCAAACTGGCCTTAGTGCGCTGTCTCTTCCTATTTTGCCTTTCCTGCTCTGTGATCTTCGGCCACAAGAGCCCGGTCACGCTGGCCGATGTTCTTCAATCGCACGAACGTTCGAGCATCGAGCCGGTCTGGTCGCCGGACGGATCGGCTTTCGCTTACACAGAGGGCGGAAGTGTCCATCTTTACCGGGTTTCCGAGCAGAAAGGCACGGTGTGGTTCGAAACGGAAAAGCTGGACAAGGCCGCTGTCCCGCCGAAGGAAACGGCTCAGTTCGGCTGGCAAAACCGCCGGGTGGCAGAGCACCAGATGCAGTGGTTTCCTAACGGAAAAGATCTGTTGGTCTCCGCACGCGGAGATGTTTTTGTCGTTCATGCAAACGGCAAGCTCGACCAGGCTACGAAGACAGACATCAGCGAGGAAGATCCGAAACTGTCTCCCAACGGCGGGCAGGTCCTCTACCGAACGGACGGTAATCTGTACGTGCTGGACCTACATTCCAAAGAGAAGCGCCAACTCACCACAGATGGAACCCCGACCCTGTTGAATGGACAGCTCGACTGGGTCTATCCGGAAGAGCTGGAGCTGGGCACTGCCAGTTGGTGGTCGCCTGACTCGAAGCAGATCGCTTTCCTTCAGTTCAATGTTTCGGCCGAGTTCGTGTACCCGCAGGCTGACCTAGTTCAGGAACGGGCTGTGAGTGAGCCGGAACGCTATCCGCAAGCGGGAACCCCGAACGCTCGTGTTCGTCTGGGTGTGGTTTCTGCCGCAGGCGGACCCGTCAAATGGATGGAAGTGGGGGACAGCCCGGACGTCCTCCTGGCGCGAGTAGCGTGGCTCCCGGATTCATCAGCGGTAGCTGTGGAAACGCTGCCACGCGTGCAAAACGAATTGAGTCTGCTCTTCTGCGACCCGGCGAGCGGCTCCGGCAGAACGGTAGTGCATGAAAAGTCTACCGACTGGATCAACTTGGTTGATAATCTTTGGTTTCTGAAATCACGTTCGGAGTTTTTGTGGACGAGCGAGCGGAGCGGATTTCGCCATATCTACCGTTACAGCAACAAAGGGGAATTACTCGGCCAGATCACCAGCGGAGATTGGGAGGTCTCGAAGGTGACCGCGATCGACGAGGCGAAAGGGCGGATCTACTATACGTCCAGCGAAATGACGCCGCTCGAGTCCCAGCTTTATAGCGTCCCACTCGGCGGAGGAGCGCGTACGCCTATCACGAAGCCAGGCTTCGATCACAGTATCCACTCGAATTGGGATGGCTCCTACTTTGTAGACAACTTTTCGAGCGCGACGCGTCCTCCGGACTCTGCTTTGATGGCCGGTTCCGGTGAACAGCTGGCCGTTTTGAAAGCTGCCGATCTGAAGCTTCAGGACAAAGTAGCCCTGCAGCCGGCCGAGATTCTGCAGGTGAAAGCCGCCGATGGGATGACCCTTTACGGACGCCTCATCAAGCCTGTGGGCTTCACGGCAGGGACGAAATACCCGGCCATTGTGAGCGTCTATGGCGGCCCTGGCATCCAGGTCATCCGCAATCGCTGGACGGGCGTCGACCTCAGCCAGTTCTTTGCAGCGCGAGGCTATGTTGTGTGGGAGCTCGACAACCGGGGGTCTCGCGGTCGGGGACACTCGTTCGAATCGCCTGTGTATCACAGACTCGGCCACCAGGAGGTAGCGGACCAACGGCTGGGAGTGCAACATTTGATCGAAACGGGCTTTGTCGATCCCAACCGAATTGGCATCACCGGCTGGAGTTACGGCGGCTATATGACGATTCACTCAATGCTGTTCGCTCCCGACCTGTTTAAAGTGGGGGTCGCAGGAGCTCCGGTAACGGACTGGCACAACTATGACACGATCTACACGGAGCGCTATATGGGACTCCCTGAGCAGAATGTAAGCGGGTACGACTCGTCTTCAAACGTCAAGAATGCCGGCAAGCTCGCGGGCAAGCTGCTGATCGTTCACAACATTGAAGACGATAACGTGCTGTTTCAGAATTCGATGCAGATGGCCAAGGCGTTGGAAGAGGCGGATCGCCCTTACTTCATGCAGCTTTATCCGCAGAAGACTCATGGCGTGACCGGCAAGCCCCGCAAGGCCTTGTATGAGGCGATGACGTCGTTTTTCGATGCGAACCTGAAGTAAGTTGGTAGGTTTAAAGAAGCAGGTGCTATGCGTTTATACCGAGTGTTTGCCATTCTGTCCTTCAGCGCTGTTTCGCTGCTGGCGGCGAAGAAGGTGATCTCACCTACAACGACCGGCAGCAATGAGCAGCTGGACCTGGAGGCGACCATCACTCTTCCGGAACAGGAGGTGGCGCAGAAGCTGGGAGCGGACCCCGGCAAAGGTGTTGTGCTGTTGAAGGTCCGGGTGACGCCCAAGACAGACGCTCCCATTCAGATCAGTCCCGATGATTTTATTTTGCTCGCGCATGACGACGGCGAGCGTTCCAGGCCGTTTGAACCGTCTGAGATCGCCGGAAATGGTGCGATGGTGGTCTCGAATGGCGCACAGGCTTCTCAGAAGAAGACAAGCACTATGGGTGGCTTTGGAGGGATGATCGGCGGGGGAGGAAGCGGTTCGTCTCCAGGGAACTCCAAG
>JAOAPP010000112.1 GCA_025462985.1 Bryobacterales bacterium
TACGAGGTGATCGGCTACCCAGTCGACGCCCACAAGAAACTGCCCGTGGTCTTCCAACAGCAGTCCATATCGGTTGTAATAAAATTTAAAAGCCAGGCCAATCAGCAGTAAAGCGGCTGCAAAACGCACGAATTTGGAGTTGAAGGCTTCCCGGAAGGTAGGAGTCTGGTACTCGAAATTGAACCCGCCCGGTGTAACGCTTGGTATCGCGCGCCCGAGTTGTTCGCCGTGTGCGGCCAACCAGTAGACCAGAAGCACGAGGATGGCACCGGTGATCAGGACATGCAGAATCATGTTGTAGAACGGCAGTCCGAAGAAATAGAAGTGGAGAGGCTTCGAGAAGATCGGATCGACAAACTCGCCGGCTTGCTGCGGGACCCGCAAACCGCCGAAAAACCGGACCACCGTCCAGTTATCCACGGTGGCATTAGCTGCAATCAATGCCACAAAGAACAGAATGAGATAGACAATCTTCGCGAAAAGCGAACGTTTGAGCACTCCCAATATTGGTTCGGTTCCGGAGTGCCTGCTGCCCAGCCGAAAGGCTGTCGCCAACGAGGCAAAGAAAAGAATCGCGGCTAAAACGACCGGAGCGGTCCCATACAGCAGCAGGTTGAGCCAAGTGTCTAATTGGCCGAGTTCCGACCACCATTCGTAATCGATCAGCGTGGATGCGAGATAACGGGAACAGACGAGCAGCGCAAACAGCGCGAGCAGCGGAAATATCCAGCGGTTCCGCCCGCTTCGCTCCCCAAGGTAGTGTTCGGCCATGAAACAGCGTTCAGTCTATCGAACTGCTCAAGCGGCGACATGGGCTTCTGATTCCTGCAGGAGCGAAAGCAAGCCGCGTGCGACCTCATTGAACACTTTCCGCCGACGGTGGATGATCCGCAGCGGACGAAACAGTTCCGCTCCCTGCAGCCGCACCGCGACCAAGCGTCCTTGTTCTACGTCGGCCGTCATCACACGTCGAGGCATAATGCTGATTCCGGCGCCGTGCGCGACCGCTTCTTTGATCATCTGGAGATTGTCGAAGCGCAGTGTCGTTTCCACATCCACTTTCTGCTCACGAAGATAGCGGCTGACGTGGTCCTGTATCGGAAGGTCCTCGTCAAAGCCGACAAACAGTTCGCCGTGGAGTTCCGCGGCCGCGATGGACCTCGCGCCAGCCAAAGGGTGCGACGGCGCCAGGGCCACCACCATCTCCTCTTCCCGCCAGGGGAGGGCGACCACCTCTCGGGAGCTCTCGGCGTAGCTCATCAATCCCAGGTCGGCCTCATCGTGCTCGACTGCCTCGTACACGCGCTCCGGGCGCAGATACGAGACCTGCAGTTCGGCCTCGGGAAAGCGCGTCGCGAAGCGGTCTTCTATCTGCGCCATCTCTGAAAGCCCCACGGAATAGATCGCGGCCACCCGAACGGTGTCGTTCAATTCCTTCTTCAGATTGTTCAGGGCGGCCTGCAGTTCCTCCCGCCTTCGCAGCACATCCCGGCAAAACTCCAGGTACAACTTGCCTGCTGGCGTCACTGTCAAGGGCCGGGTGCTCCGGTCAAACAGCGGAACCTTGAGTTCGCGCTCAAGATCCTGAAGCTGTTGGCTGGCTGCGGACTGGCTGATTTCATTCAGCTTTGCGGCTTTGCTGACGCTCTTCTGCTGTGCGACGTCGCGGATCAAACGGAGATTCTCGATGTTCACCAGGCCTCAAGGTAGCATAAGTATTTCTGATTGTATATATCCCTAATTTCTCTTTGACGAATAGTAGTTGGCCCGCTATACTGGGCGTATTCTCTGCACCTCCTTAGGAGAGCCGTAGTGTACCCAGTTGATACGCCGAACCAACTTCCGCCAGCACAAGGCCTATACGACCCTCGAAATGAACATGACGCCTGTGGACTCGGCTTTGTCGTAAACATCAACGGCGAACCTTCTCACGATATCGTTCTGAAGGGCTTGCAGATCCTCCTCAACCTCGCCCATCGTGGCGCCTGTGGCTGTGACTCCGAAACAGGTGACGGTGCTGGGGTTCTGATCCAGATCCCTCACGAGTTTTTTGCGCGCGAAGTCCCATCTTGCGGTTTTACACTCCCGGAAAAAGGACAGTATGGCGTTGCAATGTGCTTCCTACCGGTTGAGCGCCAGCAGCGCTATGCCTGCGAAGGTCACCTGGAGCGGATCGCCAAAGAAGAAGGACTGACGGCGCTTGGCTGGCGTGACACTCCCGTCGATGTGGATGCGATAGGTCGTGTCGCTCGCTCCTCCCAGCCATATATTCAGCAATTCTTTGTCGCTCGTCCGGCCGGCCTTTCGGATGAGCAATTTGAGCGCAAGCTCTTCACTGTTCGCAAGCGCAGCGAAGCTTGCGTCGCGCAGTCCGACATGCGGGAGAAGAGCTTTTTCTATATCCCGTCGTTTTCTTCGCGGACCATCATCTACAAAGGTCTTCTGCTTGCCCAGCAGATCGGCGAGTTTTACTACGAACTGCTAGATCCGGAGACGAAGAGTGCCATGTGTCTCGTGCACCAGCGCTTCTCGACCAATACCTTCCCCACCTGGCAGCTCGCGCACCCGTTCCGGTATATCTGTCACAACGGGGAAATCAACACTGTTCGCGGCAACGTCAACTGGATGAACGCACGCCAGTCGGTGGTCGACTCGCCGGTTTTCGAAGACATCAGGAAGGTCTTCCCTATCATTCAGCCGGGCGTCAGCGATTCCGCTTCTCTCGACAATGCCGTCGAAATGCTGACCATGGCGGGCCGCTCGCTCCCTCATGTCATGGCAATGCTGATTCCCGAAGCCTGGGACGCCGATTTCACCATGCCCGAGGAAAAGCGGGCCTTTTATGAGTACCATGCGTCGCTGATGGAGCCGTGGGACGGCCCCGCGGCGGTCGCCTTCACAGATGGCCGCCTGATTGGTGCGACACTCGACCGCAACGGTCTCCGTCCCGCCCGGTATCTAGTGACTAAGGATGGGCTCCTGGTCATGTCCTCCGAGGCGGGCGTCCTTCCCTTTGAGCCGTCCGAAATCGACTACAAGGGCCGCCTCCAGCCGGGCAAGATGTTGCTCGTTGATCTCGAAGCAGGTCGGATCGTTCCTGACGAGGAAATCAAACACCAGTTGGCCTCGCAGCAGCCGTACGGGCAATGGCTGGAAGAGAACCAGATCACGCTTGATTCGCTTCCGGAGCCGACACGCATGCAGGTCTCCGAGCGGGAAACCATCGTGCAACGCCAGCGCTGCTTCGGCTACACGGATGAGGACATCCGAATGCTTCTCAATCCGATGGCTTCGAATGGCGAAGAGGCAATCGGCTCGATGGGTACCGACACTCCCTTGGCCTGCCTCTCCGATCGTCCACAGTCGCTGTTTAACTACTTCAAACAGCTCTTCGCGCAGGTTACCAACCCGCCGATCGATCCGATCCGCGAGGACATGGTGATGTCGCTCACCAGCTACATCGGCACGGAACGAAACATTCTCGCGGAAACGCCGGAAAACTGCCATACGCTGAAACTCCCGCACGCGATCCTGACTAATCGCGATCTCGAAAAGCTTCGTCGTGTCTCGAGAGGTGACCTTCTCGCCTCCACGCTGCCGACTACCTTCACCGCTCCCGGTGGCGAAGCCGGCCTGAAACGGGCCCTTGACGGCCTGTGCCGCCGTGCCTCGCTGGCGATCAAAGCCGGCTATACCGTACTCATCCTCTCAGACCGCGGGGTCGATGAAGAGTTCGCTCCCATTCCCTGCCTGCTGGCGCTTACGGCGGTTCACAACCACCTCGTGAGGGAAGGCACGCGCACCGGGGTCGCTCTCATCATCGAATCGGGCGAGCCGCTCGAAGTGATGCACTTCTGCCTGTTGATCGGTTATGGCGCCAGCGCCGTCAATCCGTATCTGGCTATCGAGAGCGTGGAACAATTGACGCTTGGCGGTGACCTCCCGAACGAGACCGCTCCCGAAAAGGCGGTCGCCAACTATATCAAGGCAGTCAACAAGGGCCTTTTGAAGGTCTTTTCGAAGATGGGTATCTCCACCCTGCAGAGCTACCGCGGCGCGCAAGTTTTTGAAGCCATCGGCCTCAATCAGGAACTGGTCGATCAATACTTCACGGGCACTCCCTCCCGCATTCAGGGTGTCGGCTTAGGTGTTCTGGCCCAAGAGGCAATCGCGAAGCACTCCTTCGCGTTCCGCCCGTTGCTGGAAACGGAGCCGGAGCTTGCCATCGGTGGCAACTATCAATACCGCGTCCAAGGCGAGTACCATTTACTCAATCCCGACACCGTCAGCAAGCTCCAGCACGCTGTCCGTCAAAACAGTTACCAGACCTTCGGCGAATTCAGCAAGTTAGTGAACGAGCAGAACAAGCACCTCTGCACGCTTCGCGGGTTGATGGAGCTAAAAACAATTCCACGTCCCCTGTCGCTCGACGAAGTCGAGCCGGCAAGCGACATTGTCAAGCGCTTCGCTACCGGTGCAATGTCCTTCGGCTCCATCAGCGCGGAAGCGCACGAGACCATCGCCATCGCGATGAATCGCATCGGCGGCCGCTCCAACACGGGTGAGGGCGGGGAAGACGAAGCCCGATTCGTCCAGCTGCCGAACGGGGATTCAAAACGCAGCGCGATCAAACAGGTCGCCTCCGGTCGTTTCGGCGTCACTACCAATTACCTGGTGAATGCCGACGAGCTGCAAATAAAAGTTGCACAAGGCGCCAAACCCGGCGAGGGAGGCCAGCTTCCCGGCCACAAGGTGGATGAAACCATAGCTCGTGTCAGGCACTCCATTCCCGGAGTGGGGCTCATCTCGCCCCCGCCTCATCACGACATTTACTCCAACGAAGATCATTCTCACCTGAACTTCGATTTGAAGAACGTAAACCCCAGCGCCCGGATATCCGACAAGCTCGTCTCCGTAGTCGGCGTTGGTACCGTGGCGGCGGGAGTATCGAAAGCACATGCTGTCCAAGTACTCATCAGCG
>JAOAPP010000120.1 GCA_025462985.1 Bryobacterales bacterium
CTATAGCGGCTCCCGAGGTGCTTGTGGCCCCGGAAGTCCCTTATAGTGGAAGCCGAAAAAGATCGCGAAACGGCGCGTGCCATGGGATTGGTTGCAACCTGCAACCCCGGTGGAAGCAGCCGCTGGCATCCGGATTACGTGAACATCTTTTGCGGAAAAGCAGATTTCCTGTTGGAAGCGCCACTGGACGGAACAGACTGGACACCGAAGAACAACCGTCGTTGCGAGGTACTGACCTGATCCCCAGCAAATGGTCCCAAATCGGTTAGGATTTCGATACCTCTGCGAGTGAAACGAGCCATGCACAACCCGAATAGTTCGCACCAGTTCCCTGTACATTATCGAAACTGTTGGCCGCGTCGAAGTCGATGTAGAACCGCGAACACGTCTGATCACGGGAGGCTTTCCCTCTACTCCGTTCTCAACGCCTTCATTGGTGAGATCGATGCGGCACGGGAGGCGGGGATGACGGCCGCAGTGAAGGCGCAGACCGCCAGCGAGGTGGAAGCCAGCACCAGCGCGAGAGGATCCCAAAAGGAAACCCCGTATAGCTGTGCGGCAATGAGTTTCCCGGCTCCGACTGACAGCGGGATACCCAACACCAGCCCAACGAGCACTCGCTGAAAGGCTTCTCCGAGGACGAGTTGGATCACCTTCGGGCGATCCGCGCCCAGCGCCATGCGAATGCCGATCTCGCTGGTCCGCTGCGCGACCGTGTAAGCCGTAACCCCGTAGAGACCAACAGCGGCTAACAGCAGAGCGACCACGCCAAACAGACCGGCAAGACCCGTAACGGCGCGCTCCTGATCGAAGGTGAGGTTGACTTGCTGTTGCATAGTCCTCACGCTGTTGATCGTCAAGTTGGGATCCACTTGCGCCAACGTGCGAACGAGCATCGGCTCCAGCACGCCAGGGGGCAGATTCGTACGCATCATGATCCCGCCGATGAAGTGCGATTGCAGCTCGATCCGCTTCATCAGTTCGTTCTTGTAGTTCACATTCTGTGCCAAGGGAACGAAGAACATGGCTCGTGCCGGATCCCTCAGACCGAAGCCGGCGAACTTCGCGTCACGAACGATGCCGACGATGCGATAGGTTCCAGCATTCTCCGGCAGATCGATGCCGAAGTGCTGGTCCATCGGATCTTCGCCGCTCTTGAAGAAGCGCTTGACGAAAGCTTGATTCACGATCGCGACCGGGGGAGTGCTCTCGTTATCGGCAGCTGTAAAAGGCCGGCCGCGCAGAAATGTCATGCCGAAATTCTGCAGGTACTCGGCACTTACGCGATCCCAGGAAGCCCCGGCTTGCTCGCTCATCTTGGGAAGGGGATGGCCCGAGACCAAGACCAGCTCGCCCCAATTGTCCGTAAGCGGGTTGTATAAGGCGAGACCGGACCCTTGTATTCCCGGCAGGCGGTTCAAGCGGTCCTCCAGTTGGCGATACAGGGCTGCCAGTTGCGGCTGTGTGTACGTGGTTGGAGGCCGGTTTAGGGAGACTACTGCGCGGCCGGCGATCTGGTACCCGAAATCCTGGTGCTCAAGCCTGTTGAGACTTCGGCCGAGCATCGTCGCAGCGGCGACCAAGACGACCGACAGCGTGGCCTGCACGATAAGAAGCGCTTTGCGCGGAAACGAGGAGTGGTCGCTTGTGCTGCGGCTCGATCCGCGCAACGCTTCGATGGGATCAGTGCGCGTAGCGAACCAGGCTGGCGCCGCGCCGAAGATGATTCCGGTAAGCAGCGCCACCCCAAACGCGAATGCCAGCACTATTGGCGAAGGCGTGGTACTGATCGGGAGAAATTCTGCGTTTCGAAATGCTAGTCCAAGCAGCAGGCGTCCGGCGGCCATAGCGACAAACAGTCCTGCGACGCCGCCGCCGATGGCAAGAAGAACACTCTCTACAAGGGCAAGCGTGACGATCTGCCGCCTGGTGGCGCCCACCGCGAGACGAAGGGCGGTTTGCGAGCGGCGTGCGACGGCCCGAGCGAGCAGCAGATTAGCCACGTTGGCACACGCAATCAAGAGCACCAGGCCGCAGACGGCGAGCAGGATCTGCAGACTACGTCCATACTCTTCCTTCATCGCGGCGACGCCGGCGCCTGCGGGGACGACATTGATGACCTGCTTGGGAAGCATTCGGATCACGTCAGGCATCCAGTTAGCGGGGTAACCGGAATCGTTCTTCATCCATCGCCGGAGAACTTCGGTCAATCGCGGACCCATTCCTGCGGTCGAGGCTCCGGGGCGCAGTCGGCCGATGGCGCGCAGCCAGGCACTGATGGGTTCACGGAGGAGCGCGCCAGCACCGTCGATGAGCGGTTCCTGGTGAACGGGGAGCCAGAGATCCGGGGGGTCGCCCCGCAGCGTTTCACCGAAGAAACCTGGCGGCGCGATTCCGATGACGGTGAAGGGATGGCCCTCCACAATCAATGTAGAGCCCACGATAGCGGCGTCAGCGCCGTAGGTGGACTGCCATACATGATGACTCAGGATGGCCACGGGAGAGGCCGACGGTTTGTCATCCTTCTGTGTCATCGGGCGGCCAGAAAACACTCCCACTCCGAGCGTCGAGAAGTAGTTTCCGGTGACAAACTCCGAGCGCAACGGGAGGGCCGCGGCTTTGGTGCCTTCACGTCTCACACTCAGGCGAGAACCGCCGGCCTGAAATGCTGCCACTTCCTCGAACTCCGGAGCCTCGGCCTTCAGCCGCTCATACAGCGGAAACGAGAACATTCCCCATCTGTCCTGAGGGCCGCCTTCGACGCAACAGTCATTACCGTCGCCGATACGGTAAAGACTCGCAGGATCGGAAACCGGTAAGGACCGGAGCATGACGGCGTGGATCAACGTAAAGATCGCCGTGGTTCCGCCTATTCCTAAAGCGAGGGTTATCGTGGCGGCAGCGGTAAAGACCGGCGACTGCCGGAACTGGCGAAAGACGTAGCGAATGGTGCCGAATGGGTCCTGCATTACGAGCCTCTTTCACTCTTACGAAGTTGAAGTCTCGGGAGATCCGGATTTATCAGCTCATTGTGGGCCCAATACACTCGCGGACTGGTATTC
>JAOAPP010000159.1 GCA_025462985.1 Bryobacterales bacterium
GAACTCCTCTCTCAGTTAGGGGCTGCCGAAGCCTCGCTCACCCTTGGAACGAACCCGAAGCAGGCGCAAGCGGTAAGGGAGTCGGTACAACGAACCCGGAACCAGCTTGCCGAGCTTGAGAACAAAATCGGCATCGGGCTAACAAATTCACCGGCTTTCCTTGAGAAAAATCTCACTCGGAATTTACTTAGCAATATCCAGCATGGTCTCAGTCAAGATCAGCTGCTGCTCAGTTTTTCCCTGGGTAAGAAGAAATCTTTTCTCTGGGGCGTTTCAAGGAACCGATTGGAACTGTACGAACTTCCGTCCGAGGCTACCATCTCCGCCCACGCATCCGCGTTCTTTGCGGCTGTGCAGAGAGGTGCGGCTCGTGCCGAAGGTGAGGCCCTAAGCCAGGACCTGCTTCGCCCCCTCCACCCAGCGCTCGCAGCGAAGAAGGAGTGGCTGATTGCGGCTGACGGGGCGCTCCTTGACCGGGTCCCATTCGCATCCCTTCCCGTGAATGACAAAGGGAATCCAACGCTCGTCGCTTCGCACAGCCTCCGGTTTCTGCCGAGTGAACAACTGCTTCTCGATCGGAAGCCGTCCCGGCCCGCTGACCGGTTCGTCGGAGTCGCCGATCCTGTTTACAATCGCGCGGACACCCGCCTCGCTCACGGCTTCAGTCTTCTGCCGGTGAGTCGTTCCCGCTCCACTGTGACCCTTGCTCGACTAGCCGGCAGCGCCAACGAGATTCGCTCTGCCGCAAAGCTCAGCGGTATGGCCGATATCCAGCTTTTGACGGGCGCCAACGCCTCCGAAGCAAAGTTGCGGTCGGCTCTGGCGGCACCTCCAGCGGTGCTTCACTTCGCCGTCCATGTGGTCAGCCCGGCAAACGGAAAGTCTCCTAGTGCACAAAGTGCTGGAGACGCGGCGCTTGCTTTGAGCCTCACTCCAGACGGGGTTCCCGAACTGCTCACAAAGGAGGCAATCGCCCGTTTCCACGTTCCAGGCGCGCTGGTGGTGCTTAGCGGCTGCGCTTCGCAACAGGGAGAAATCGTTCCGGGGGCCGGTCTGATCGGGCTGGGCCGGGCCTGGCTGCTGGCCGGCGCGGCTGCGGTGATTGTCAGCGCCTGGCCCACTCCGGACGATTCCGGCGAGTTTTTTTCGGACTTTTACAGCCACCTGAAGGCAGGCAAAATTCAGGCGGGCACACTGGCGCAGCGCGCTTCGGCCGCTCTGCAACAGACCCAACTAGATATGCAACGTAGCGTCGGCTACCGTGGTTCGCCCTCGTTCTGGGCCGCTTATTCGATGATTTCAGAGGAGTAGAGTTCTATGTTCGCCACCACCCAAGCACTTCGCGACGACAGATTGACAACCCAGGCTACCCAGACCGCGCCTGCATCAGAGGAACGCGTTGAAGAAGCCCCCAAGCCAGGTCCTGCCGCAATCGATTGGGGAGCGTTGGTCGAGCAAGTGAGGGCCGGCGACGACGCCGGAATGGAGCAACTCTACAAACTCTTCAGCCGCGGCATTCGCTACTACCTCTGCCGGCAACTCGGGCCGCAAGAACTCGAAGACAAGGTCCATGACACGTTCCTGATTGTCGTGAACGCCATTCGCCGGGGTGACCTCCGCGAGCCGGATCGCCTGATGGGTTTTGTCCGCACCGTGGTCCGCCGCCAGGTCGCCGCTTATATCGAAACCGCGGTGCATACCAGGCGGGAGCAGACCGACCTTGAAACAGGAATCACGGTCGCCGACCGCAAACAGAACCCGGAGCAGGAAGCCATGATGCGGGAAAAGGCTGCCCTGATGAAGAGCGTGCTGGGCGCACTTTCAGAGCGCGACCGGGAGATTCTGGTTCGTTTCTATCTGAAAGAACAGCCGCAGGAGCAGATCTGCGAGGAGATGTCGCTGACGGAAACGCAATTTCGTCTGCTCAAGTCCCGCGCTAAAGCAAAGTTCGGAGAGATAGGCCGGAAAAAACTGACGACTAGCGGAATATTCTCGGTTCTGGTGAGAACTCACTCCAAGTAGGAGCACTCATTCCGCAGATAGGAGAGGCGGTAAAACATCCGCTCTTGTATGGAAAACAACACAATCCTTGAACATCTTGCGGAAGAAGTTCTCGAGCGCTTTGTACTTCAGCAAAGCTGTGAATCCGAAATCGAGACTGTCGAAACCCATTTCCTGGCATGCGAAAACTGCGTAGAACGGCTGGAGCAAGTCGAACTCTACATCTCGGCCACCAAACTGGCCCTGCAGCAACTTCACACCGAGCAGGTCGCCAGATCCGTTGCCAAGCGAAAGGCCAGAGGGTTCGCCTGGTTCTCGGTCCCGCGGCTCTCGATCGTGGGCTCGTTTGCCATGGTTACCATCGCTTTGTCCGTCGCGCCGCGAGTTTATCGCGAAAAGAATCCCGCGGTGAATGTCGAACTCACTACTTACCGCGGGCTGGAAAGTCCAGTTCTGCCGAAAGATCGCAATTTGCACGTCCGGCTGAACGCCAAGGGCTTGGACGGAACGCTCACCGTAGTCAAGCTGGTCAACGGCGATGGCTTTGAACTCTGGAAGCAGCAAGCTGCCATACGCGACAATATCGTGACCATCGAAGTACCTCAAATTCACTCCACCGGAGATTACCTGTTCCGGCTTTATGCTCCGGGCAACAGCGCGGAATCGGTTCGCGAATTCTCCGTGGATGTCGAGTAGGTCCAGTTCAAAGACGAATCAGCTAGGCCCATTTCAAACGCCCTCTAGCCGTTCCTGAAATCTCAAGGCGTCCTCTTTCATCCAAATGTTGTTGAAGAAGATGTACTGAGGTTGCTCGACCTTCGTAACGCGGATCCGGACCGCGTTTAGAAGCTCCTCCAGATCGTCATCGGAGTACTGGTATGAGTAGCCGCCTTTGCCATGCAGACGCCAATACGGGGCTGACACGGCGGTGGGATTGACTTCGAACGGGTCAATACAGTGAAGAAGGTCTAAGTCCTCACAAAGACCAGCAACGAGATCGGACGGCCACTCGCCGCGCGGCTCCCAGGCCAACTGAAATTGCTCCCGCCTGATATGTGAAAAGAACTGCCGCAGATTCCGCAGGTTTTCAGAGTCCGGACGGAACGAGGCCGGGCATTGAAAGAGAACGACGCGAGCTGCTAGCGCTCGTGCAACATCGGCAGTACGCTCCCATGCCAACGTGACCTGCTCCGTCGGTCGGAAGGATCCGACCAGATCGTGTTCGGCAGCGCCGATCTTCGATTTCAACTTACGGTAGGTCGGGCTTGCCGGCGTGTGGGTGATGAGTTGCCAAGCCTTGAGGCAGAAGTGAAATGACGCTGGAGCAAGAGCTCGCCACTTACCCGCCAAGGCCAGAGATGGGAGCTCATAAAATGTGCTCTGCAGTTCAACGGTCTGAAAATCGGCAAAGTATTTTGCTTTGGCCTCGCTCCAACCACAACAACCACTGAGAGGCCGGCGATTTTGCATCGTGGAGCTTCCAGGAGTAGGCTAGCGCGACCGGACTTTTCCGCGACCGTAGAGTGGCAGTCATGTCTGATGGAAACTGCATGGCGAATACCGGTCGTTCAACGAGAACCCGCACGGCGGATTGCCCGGGCTTTCACCGGGATCGGCTACATCGTTGCTCTGGATCGGGGCATACAACTTCGTGCATTAGTCCTTATCGGTCCCGGCAGTTTCGTCAGAACGGACCAGGCTGCCGGCTGAGGCGACAAGCCCGGCCACCGCGCCCAGCGCCGAGCCCATTGCCTCCGCCACTGCTACGATCGCGGGTTTTTCCGAATTCTGTTCGGTTGCACTACGCACTTGTTCTTCGGCCCGGAACCAATCCACCTCGGGCGCACCAAACGGACGGCCCCTGTCTTGCCATAGGTAGTATGCCGCGAGTTGGATCGTCTGGAAGCGCTCTGATTCGGTCTGTACTGGTTCCATAGACATTCAATCGTCTCACTATTTCGCGAACGAAGGCATGTTACGGAAGGGGCATCATCATCAACGATCCTTGATCTGGCATATGCTGGCGGGATCTGGTTTCGCGTTCGATCATGTCTGTAAATCACAAGCTGACAAACGAACAGTTTTTGCGTTCAAGCAGATATAACCCGGAATGGGTCGTTGCCAGCGTCAGCGGCGCCGCCCATTCGCTATGGCTGACCGAGTGGTTGACAACCGCGATCGACCTGCAACCTGGAATGCGAGTCCTTGATCTTGGTTGCGGCAGGGCTTCATCGTCTATCTTCTTGCATCGGGAATTTGGCGTGGACGTCTGGGCAACGGACCTCTGGTTCAGTGCATCTGAAAACCTTCAGCGAATCCGAGACGCCGATGTGGAGCGTCATGTATTTCCGATCCAAGCAAATGCCCGCTCGCTTCCATTCGCCGCAGAGTACTTCGACGCGGTCCTCTCGATTGATTCCTTCATCTACTACGGGACTGACGATCTGTATTTGAGTTATCTTGCTCGATTCCTTCGACCGGGCGGGTACTTAGGAATAGCCGGCGCAGGATTGATGCATGAATTTGATGGGCCAATTCCAGAGCACTTACGGAAATGGTGGACTTGGGACCTTTGCTGCCTTCACTCGGCAGACTGGTGGCGCAGGCATTGGGATCGGAGCGGGATGGTGGCCGTCGAACTGGCCGACAGCATGCCGGAGGGTTGGAAACTGTGGCTAGACTGGCTAAACGTGGTCGCTCCTGACACTCAGGTCGAGATCGAGGCGATACAGACGGACGGGGGAAACAATCTGGGCTACGTCCGCGCAATTGCAACCCGAAGAGACGATGTGCCCCTGGATGAGCCCGTCGTGTCCATTCCTGCTCAATATACGAAGAAGCCACTGCTTCGTGGCGAGTAGATGAGGGTGACGACTGTCCGCTCGGCTTTAAGGAATGAGCCGCGAGTCGCGTAATAGTGCGAAAAGATCAATAAAGCTGCCGTCGGAAGCTTGGTAATCGAGGCAGCCCAGTTTGCGGCTCTTGCTCTTGTCCGTCA
>JAOAPP010000216.1 GCA_025462985.1 Bryobacterales bacterium
ATTGGACATCAAATTCGTCGCATGCGGGCACAACACCATCCGCGGTGCGGCGGGTGCTGCCGTCCTGAATGCTGAGCTGATGGCCTCGGAGGGGTTCCTCGACTGAGGTCTGCCCATGATCGTAATGAAGTTCGGCGGGACCTCCGTTGAATCCCAAGAAGCCGTCCAGCGCGTCGCGGAGATCGTCAAACGTTATAAAGCTCGGCGTCCAGTGGTGGTGGTCTCTGCCATGGGGAAGACGACGAACGGACTGCTCCAGGCTGCCAATGAAGCCGCTGCCGGCCGACGCGATCAGGCGCTTGCTCTGGTCGATGAGCTTCGCGGTTATCACTTGACGCATGGACTTGCTCTGGCCGGGCACGCGTCTGCCGAGCTCGACCGGTACATACGAACGCACTTTGAGTGGCTCGACGAGCTAGTAAAAGGGCTCTCTATCGTAGGGGAACTCTCGCCACGATCGACAGATGCCATCGCGAGCACGGGCGAGCGTCTTTCAAGTCTGGTCGTCACCTACGCGTTTCGCTCAGCGGGACTTCCAGCCAGGCACGTGGATGCGAGACGGGTCATTGTCACCGACGACCGCTTTACCCACGCGCAGCCAGTCCTTGAAAAAACTTACGCGAGGCTGAAGGAGGAGGTCGCGCCGCTGGCCGAAACCGATATCGTCGTGATGGGGGGATTCATTGGGGCGACACCGGACGGCCAGACTACCACGCTGGGACGCGGCGGATCTGATTACTCGGCTGCCATTGTCGGCGCGGGCATCGAAGCGGAAGAGATCCAGATTTGGACCGATGTTGATGGGATGCTCACCGCTGACCCGCGAATCGTTCCCGGAGGCTACCGCGTGAAAAGCATCTCCTTCGCCGAGGCAGCTGAGATGGCTTATTTCGGAGCCAAGGTGCTCCATCCAGCAACGGTGGTTCCAGCTATTGAAAAGAAGATTCCAGTGGTGATTCTGAACTCGCGCCGTCCGGAGGTGGAGGGAACTCGCATCACGCTGCAGGCCGCGCCATGCAAGAACCCCGTGAAATCCATTTCCTCCAAGCGAGGCATTACGGTTGTCAACATTGCCTCTTCGCGCATGCTGATGGCTCACGGATTTCTGCGGCGCATTTTCGAAATCTTCGATCGTTACGCAACGAGCGTAGATATGGTCTCCACCTCTGAGGTCAGCGTGTCGCTGACAGTAGACAACCTCGAGAACATGCACGAGATTCTGCGCGAGTTGCGGACCTTCGCCGAAGCGAGGTCGGAGGACGGCCAGGCAATTGTCTGCCTGGTGGGTGAGAATATCAGGCAGACGCCCGGAATTGCGGGCCGTGCTTTCAGCGCCTTGCAGCAAACCAATATACGGATGATCTCTCAAGGGGCTTCTCTTCTCAACCTTGGATTTTTGGTCGCCGAGGCCGATTTGAAGCCGACTGTTTCTGCCTTGCACGACGAGTTCTTTTCGGAACTGGATCCGGCGGTGTTCGCCTGATGGAATCCCGAAAACGATTGGCTCTCGTCGGCCACGGCAAAATGGGCCGACGCATCGAACAGCTTGCCGTGCAGCACGGATTTTCGGTCGTGTTGAAGCTGACCAGCGCAAACAACCAAGATGCGGCAGGCATCAACTCCGAATCGTTTCGGGACGTGGACGTAGCCATTGAATTTTCGTCTCCACACGCCGCGGTAGCAAACTTGATCCGCCTGGCTGAGTTGAAGATTCCTGCCGTAACAGGGACGACGGGATGGCTCGACCACCTTCCGGCTGTAACGCGGCAATTCGAGAAGACCGGCGCCGGGCTGGTTTGGAGCCCGAACTTTTCGGTCAGTATCGCCGTTTTTCAAAGACTCGCCGGGTTAGCGGCGGAACTCTTCCAAGCCGAGGAGCAGTATGGCGCCTGGGCTTGGGAAATTCATCATGATGCCAAGAAAGATGCTCCTTCCGGAACGCTGCTCCAGCTAGTAAAAACAATGCAGAGGCACGGCTATTCGCGTCCTATCGACACCAGTTCCAGCCGGGCCGGGAAGCACCCAGGGACACATGAGATCGGATTCGATTCGGAAGCCGACACGCTCACATTGCGGCATGTGGCGCGGAGTCGCGATGGATTCGTACATGGGGCTCTGAAAGCCGCGAATTGGATCATCGGCCGCCCCGGCGTTTACACATTCGAAGATGTTCTCTTCGGAGAACATTCTCGATGAGCAATCCCCGATACTAAAGGACAGGAGCATCAATGTTTACTGGCTGTGGCACAGCGCTCGTGACCCCTTTCCGATCCGACCGGTCGCTCGATGAAGAGGCGCTGCGGCGTTTGGTACGGCGTCAAGTGGAGGCGGGAATCGATTTCCTGGTTCCCTGCGGAACCACCGGCGAGAGTCCGACCCTGACTCACCAGGAGCACTTACGAGTCGTCGAGATTACCGCGCAGGAAGTGGGCGGACGCATCCCGGTGCTTGCGGGCGCGGGCGGCTATGACACCGCGCACGTCATCCGGCTTGTGGCAGAACTGAAGGCCCTTGGCGTTTCCGGCATTCTCTCCGTCACTCCGTATTACAACAAGCCGACACAGGAAGGCCTGTATCAGCATTACCGCGCCATCGCGGAATCCACCAGTCTGCCCATCCTCGTCTACAGTGTGCAGGGGCGCACTTCCGTGAATGTCGAGCCGGCAACCTTGGTCCGTCTTGCGGACATCCCGAACATCGTGGGAGTGAAAGAAGCCTCCGGCAGCATTGGGCAGATCGGCAGCATACTGGCGCGCGTGCCCGATCGGTTTCTCGTCCTGGCCGGCGATGATGCTCTTGCGCTTCCCGTCATCGCGCTCGGCGGTAAGGGCGTCATCTCTGTTGTTGCGAATGAGATTCCCGCGGAGTTCACCGAATTGACTCATGCCGCGCTCGAAGGCGATTATGCGCGAGCACGGCAGTTCCAGAGAAAGTTTCAGGGCTTGATGGAAGTGAACTTTGTGGAGACAAATCCCGGACCGGTGAAGTTCGCTATGTCCCGCATGGGATTAGTTGAGCCCGTCTGGCGTCTTCCCATGGTTGAGCCGCAGCCCGCTGCGCAACAGAAGATCGAAACCGTTCTTGAATCGTTGGGTCTTCTGACCGGAGTCCGTGTTTGACGACCTCGACCGATTTGTCCAAATTGCAGCAGAATATTGAAGAGCTCTTCGACGAGAAGCCTTCCAGCTATACCGATTCGCAGCGGCAGTTGTTTTCAGAGTTCAAGCAGCTCCTCAATGAAGGTCTCGTGCGCTCCGCCGAACCGGATTCAAGGCAGCCAGGCGGCTGGCGCGTTAATCCATGGGTGAAGAAGGGGATTCTTCTCGGCTTTCGGATCGGGGGAACCATAGATTACTCCGGCTCGGGTCCGCTACCGTTCTTCGATAAATCGACTTATCCACTGAAGCCAGTCACAGTCGATGCCGGAGTTCGCATCGTGCCGGGCGGATCCAGCATCCGCGACGGAGTATTCGTCGGCCGAGGAGTGACATGCATGCCACCGATGTACATCAATGTCGGCGCTTACGTCGATGATGGAACCATGGTGGATTCGCATGCACTGGTGGGCAGCTGCGCGCAAATAGGCCGGAATTGCCACATATCGGCGGCATCTCAGATTGGCGGCGTGCTTGAACCGGTGGGCGCTCTTCCGGTCATCGTTGAAGACGATGTTCTTGTAGGCGGTAACTGTGGAATCTATGAGGGTACGGTAGTGAAGCGACGCGCCGTCCTGGGAAGTGGAACAATCCTGAACCGCTCAACGCCTGTCTACGATCTCGTTCGCGGCGTTGTTCATCGCGCAAACGAAGACGCCCCTCTCATCATTCCGGAAGCCGCGGTCGTGGTCGCGGGTTCGCGGCCCGTTAATTCAGGCCAGGGGAAAGAATGGCGCATCTCCCTCTACACCCCAGTCATCATCAAATATCGGGACGCGGGAACCGAGACAAAGATTCAGTTGGAAGACTTGCTTCGCTGATCGGCGTTAGTCTTCCGATGCAAGAATTCTGGATCCTGTGGGCGCTGGGCTCCCTCCCGCAGGTTCCTCTGTCACAATGATCGACGCGGGATCAGAAACCGTCTCCCCGTCATCCACCAGAACAAAGGCGTGTCCCGCATCGTCAGGAACAAAGACTCCTGCGCTTTTCGGCTTAGGATCCGTCCTTCGTACGATCCAGATCTGATATTCATGACCGCGCGGCAGATCCGAAAGACTCGAACCGACGAAGCCCAGCCTCGAATGGGGAACGACTACCGCATATGCGAGGCTCGCAGCAGACACTTGAGTTCCTTTCAAGGGTACTAGCCGGGCGCCTGGCGATGAAAGCAGAAGCAGGAAGTCCTTCTGATCATCATCGCCGCGTTCCTTTCGGCTGAGCGCTGCCTTGTATTGACTGACTTCCGCCTGCAATCTCGTAAGTCGGTCCTGTAGGTCTGCAATCTGGTTAGCAGTCTCTGCTTTCCCGGAGGCCGTCAGCACCGCATTGGCACGGTTCGTCTTCTGTTGCTGCTGGTGGATCTGGAGACGCGACGACGAGAGTTCCTGTTCCGACTGCGCAACCCTTGTGATCAGATGCTGGTGGTCGAGCGAACCTGAGGTATGACCCGCGTACCAGCCGCAAAGGGTGAGCATTGCGGCCAAGGTCACCGCGATCGCTATCTGTGCCCACCGCGGCAGGCGGTCATGAGGTTCCGCTACCGTACTTTTGGGAAAAGTGAGAACTGACCTGCTGAGCTCCGTGATCTCTTTCAATCGTTCCTGGAAGTGCGACGACGGTTCGGCAGCGCTCAGCGTGCTGGTGAACAAGCCCCAGAGCCGCATGCTCCTTCCTACACCGCTAAGGCATGTTGTGCAATGGCGCTCTACATGACTGTTCAGCCTCTCTGTTTCGAGTAGACCGAGCAGGCCTAAAACATAAAGGTCATAGCTGGCGGGCGGGAATTCCTCACACTTCATCGAAATGAGCGAGCCTGATCCTTGCGAATAATTTGAGTATACGAGTCCAGCCTTGCCACGGACCCTAGGGCCGCGTGGGTGACGCCAAGGTACGCGAAACCAGACCAGCGGCGCCCCAATCCGCTGGAATTGAAACCCGCGCGCTGCCGTAAGGCTTGCAAAGCTCGTGAATGGCGAGGGATGCTTCGGCTCCATGGACGTCTACCTCGGTTTCCCCAAAGAACCAGCCGCCTTCGTACCGTTTGTCACCCTTCAGGTGACCTCCGGAGCTAGGCATGCTTAAGTAGTTCACGTTC
>JAOAPP010000233.1 GCA_025462985.1 Bryobacterales bacterium
ACAGCGGCAGTTTGGCTTGTGGCGCTGCTGGCCACGATGATCCCGGCACACCGCGCCGCTCGAATCAACCCGAGTATAAGCTTGCGATATGAATAGGTCACCTGCAAACTCCCGTTAAGCAGCGACACGTTCCCGAATCATTACCGTTTGAGAACAGATCCCTATGCCGATTTCTGGTACCAGGGAACATTCAATACCGAAATGCGATCGTTGCCCTCCATCAGCAGGCGTCCCTTTAGAATTTCGGCTCGCTGTGTGTGAAGAAGCCATTGGAACCAGCGGCGCTCAATCAGTTCTGGAATTACCGTGATGATGCGCCTGTTCGGATGTTCTGCTGCCAGGCGCTTGACGTAGTCCAGAATCGGTGTGACCACGAGACGATAGGGCGAATGAAGATGAACGAGTTCCGGCACAGGAAGACCCGCCTGCCGCGCAGGGGCTTCGATGTACTCCTTCCATTTGTCACAGAAATCATTCGGCCTGTCATCTTCGGAGACGTGTACCACCTTGATCTCGCGCGAGAGCGCCATCGCCGCCCGCAGCGCTTGCTTATTGACCCGCGTCCAGGACTGCATCGTGACTACCAGAATGGGCGGGTTGGGTAGATAAGGTTCGAGAGGGGTCGAGATGTCTATCTCACACCGTATCTTTTCGTAGTGCCGGCGAACAGCATACATCGTAAACAACAATGCTGGGATGGCGATGAGGGTGATCCATGCTCCTTCGGAGAACTTAGCGACGATCACCACCAGAACGGTCAGGCCTGTTACCAACGCACCGGTCAGGTTCAAAATCATGTTTTGCCGTGCGCGTTTGCCGCCTTCTCTCCTCCAGTGAGCGACCATTCCGGCTTGAGACATGGTAAACGCCAGGAACGCTCCGACGGCAAAAAGCGGAATCAAGCGATCAGTGATCCCGCCGAATCCGATCAGGAGCGCGGCTGTAAACACCATCAAAACTATGATTCCCTCTGAATACACGAGACGGCGCCCGCGATTTGCAAAGGCAGCCGGCAGAAACCCGTCTTCCGCGACGAAATGACAGACGCGCGGAAAATCAGCAAACGCAGTGTTTGCAGAGAGCGTCAATAGAACCAACACTGAAAAGATGGCCACATAATAGAACCACCCTCGGCCCGCAACCGCTCCGAACAGCATGGAGAGCACGCTTTGATAGCCGTTGCCGTTCGGATCCGTGGCAACGATGCCGTAAGCTCTCACCAGGACGGCAATCCCGGCGAGCATAATCCCGAGTGCCAGAATGATTAATCCCAGAGTACGTTGCGCGTTCTTTATGCGGTCTTCCCGGAAGGCCCCCACACCATTGCTCACTGCTTCCACACCGGTAAGAGCCGTGCAGCCGCTTGCATAGGCTTTTATCAATAGCCAGATGCTAAAAGCAGCGGTGGCCTGTACAGTGGGCGGCTTAACGACGGGCACTGGGTGACCACCACTGGAAATCGTCTTTGCCACGCCTAACGCAAGCGCAATCGCCATGCAACCCAGGAACAGGTACGTGGGAACGAGAAAAATGCCACCCGTCTCGCTCACGCCGCGCAGGTTTACCAGCGTCAAGAGCAGCAGTGACACGAGGCATAGGAGAAGCGTATGAGGATGTAAGGAGGGAACTGCCGATGTGAGGGCGCCTATGCCGGTGGAAATACCGACGGCTGCGTCCAGAGAGTAGTCAATCAACAATGCTGAGGCGGCGAGGAGGCCGGCAAACGTTCCTAGATTTTGCCGAGCCACAATGTAAGACCCGCCACCAGACGGGTATGCAGCTATTGTTTGCCGATACGAGAGATACACGATCACCAGCAGGATGATGATGCTGATGCTTAGCGGGACGATGAAATTTAGCCCGGCAAGCCCCAGCGGCACCAACAGGGTGAGCGCGGCCTCAGGGCCATAGGCAGCAGACCCCAATGCATCCAGTCCAAATACGGGTATTCCCTTCACAGGGCCAATTTGCTCGGCGCGTTCTTCGGACGAGGCAAGCGGCCTGCCCAAGATAAAATCTAAAGCTGACAAGAGCCCTCACGATGATGGATTGTAGCGGCGGAGTGTGTACCGACACTCTTCAAGTTGGATATATCTGTCGAAAGGGCCGTTTCAGAGTCCTTTCCCGACAGAGCCCAAGTCGAGGCGATTCACCTCGAGCGTCCCATTTCCGATAAGATCGTGCGGAATGGCGGTCCCAAAGCAGCACTCCGTGCCGAACTCGCGAAGCGGATTGCACGCGGGCGCCGAGCTCCTACTTTCTCACCACCGCCTGGGGCATTGCCCGGGAGCATCAGACCAGAGCCTTTCGCATGAAGTATCTACGATGTCCCGGCGGAAAATCCTCGAGTTCTCCGAAAATGCTGTATCCGAGTCTTTCGTAAAAGTCACGCGCCTGAAAGCTGAACGTGTCCAGCCATGAATTGCGGCATCCTCGCCCACGGGCCTCGCTTTCGGCGGCAAGCACCAAGCTGCTTCCCTGCCCCTGTCCTCGAACGCGATCTGCGACCCAGAGAAGATCGACAAACAGCCATCCGTAAGCGATGTTGCCGGTCAGCCCACCGGCGAACTCACCCTCTGCATCGAAGAGCGTGAAGACCAGCGGCACATACATCCGGTCCGGTATGCGCGACCTGTTGAACTCCGAGAGTCCGGTGCGAATGCGAGCGATCTCGGACTCGCTCGGAGTGGTTGTCAGCTCGATGCGAAAGCTTGTACCGTCCGGCGGATCATGCATTGCCATCTCAAGCACTTACCGCGGCGGACAATACCTCACGAAGACGTTTCGCAACGATCAAGTCCTCACCAGGCTCCAGCATCCAGACACCAACGACTATCGTGTTTTCGTCCGACGGCAGGCCCGCAGATCCCTCTCGCCTACCCGTCGACGGATTAAGCTCGATGCTGGGAGTTCCGGACCGCAACTGCTTCGCCACGTCGATCGGCGCAACCTTCACACGCGACTGGTCGTAACGAATCAGCAGGTGAGGGACATGGTTGGCCGCGAGAGGAACAACGATCTTCGTGTCGATAGTTGGAACGTGCTTCAGTTCCAGGGAAATGCGATCCGCCCGGCGGCGAAATTCTGCCTCCATCGTCTCGTCCGATTGGCTGAGAAGCCAATCGACCGCGGCCACCATTCCAAC
>JAOAPP010000249.1 GCA_025462985.1 Bryobacterales bacterium
CCCGATGCCATCGGAATCATCTGCGATTTGAAGAGCGGACCGGCTTGCCGTGCCCTGTACAAGCATTCGCGCGGTAAAGGCCGCCAGCCCCGGCCTGCCGGAAGGATTGGCTTCAGCCCCAGCCATGTCCAAAACGGTCGCATTGAAAACGGGCAGAGCATGGTCCTCCACCAGGTAAACTTTCATTCCGTTCGACAGGGAAAAGACGGCGGGTACCGGCAGGTTTAGCTTTGGGCTCGGTCCAGCCGACGGAGGATTCGACCGCCAAGCTTCGGCAGCCTCGAAATCTGAACTGTAAGGTGGCGTCAGTTTCACATCTGCATCGGTGTTCTCGGGACTGCGCGGCACATCATCGATCACCTTCTTGCCCGCCACAGTGTAGACCGTGACGCGATGGTCTTTCGCAAAGTCGGTTCGCGATTCCGCATGAATCGACTGGATCGTCGCATTGTGGTAGCGTGAGATATCTTTTGGCAGATAGCCCGGATCCCCAAGATACTGGTTGTAAAGATTCATCATGTCCGCGACGCCGCCAAACCCTCCCAATCGTTGAAGCCGTTCTACTTTCCTGGAGAGGATCATGTTGCGGGCCCGATTTAGTTCCTCCTCCGTCGGCCCGGTGTTCTGCAATTCTTTGATCTGCTTGTCGAGCGCCGCTTCCAGCGTCTCCGGCTTCACGCCCGGTCTCGCTGTGATGTCGCAGTTGGCGACAGATGCAAGCGCGAGCGGCATTTCGTCGCACTCGACTTTCTGGGCAATCTGGTCTTTGTAGACGAGCTCCCGATAGAGGCGGCTGGACTTTCCGCCTCCAAGAATCTGCATGAAGAGCTGGGCTTCTACCTCATTCTGAGTGAACGCAGGGGGAGTCAGCCATGCCACGGAGACCCGGGGCAGTTGAACAGTGTCGGTTACGGTCGACCGGCGTTCTTGATTAATTGCTGGCGTACTAACGCGAACCTTATCCACACTCGGCCCTTTGGGAATCGGAGCGAAGTATTTATCAAGCAGCCGCTTCAGCTCCGCGGCATCGAAATCCCCGGCAATCGCAAGGGTGGCGTTATTCGGCGCATAGTACTGTCTGAAGAAGTCGCGAACGTCGCTGATTCGCGACGACTCGATGTCCGCGTGGGAGCCGATCACCGACGCATAGTAGGGATGCTGCTTGGGAAAAAGGAGATGGAATACCTCCTCCTGCGCCAACTCGTACGGCATTCCCTCGCCCTGTCTCCGCTCATTCCGTACCACGTCACGCTGGTTGGTCAGCTTCTCGCGATCCAGCTTTTCGAGCAGAAAGCCCATTCGGTCGCTTTCAAGCCAAAGGCCAAGCTCCAGTTGATTACTGGGCAGCGTTTCGAAATAGTTTGTACGATCGAAGTCCGTCGTTCCGTTTATGCCCGTGGCGCCGGCGCCTTCCAGATAGCGAAAATGCGCCTTCTCGCCGACATGCTCTGAGCCTTCAAACATCATGTGTTCGAAGAGATGGGCAAAGCCGGTACGGCCAGCCTTTTCGTTCAGAGGTCCAACGTGGTACCAGAGATCGAGCGATACCAAGGGGAGTCGATGATCCTCATGCGTGATCACTTCGAGACCGTTAGCAAGCTTGATCTTCTGATAAGCGATCTCGGGCAGCTTGAGATCAGGTTTTCCATGGTCGCCTTGGCCAGCAAGCGCGGGGCGCAGGACGAAAACGAGAAGGGCGGCTACCAAAAAACCGCGAATATTCGCGTGCATCATTCGATTGTGCACTAAAGATTATGAGGCCGGCACAACCCAGCCCACTTTGCAGAGAGCCTTCACTTCGAACCTGCTGACTCAATGGTTGTTGCTTTGCGGTGGATTCGGATACCGGAGCGCCTGTCCCCAGTGCAGGCCCGTACGCCAGTCGAACCGGTACTGTGCCGTGACCGATGTCTGGTAGCCGTGAATATGCCAACCAGCCACCTTGTTTTGAAAGAGAAACAGTTCGAATCTTGGCACGATACTGAGATTCCCGACTACCGGTATCGACAGTGAGTGCGTCATCACTTCGAGGTACCGCGTGTCGGCTGGAGAATCTCCGGCCCTGTTGAAGTATAGCGTTCCGGAATTCTCGATGACGTAGTCGAATCGTTTGATGAGTATCGGTACGTGTATACGGGCATTGAAGAAGATGCCGGACTGAATCCGCTGGCTGGATTGCACCGAGAATTCACGCCCGTTAAGTTGCTGCAAGCTCAGAATCGTCGCGCCGCCGTCTGGTGAAGCGCAGTTGGTGATATTGCCGGGATCGCATGTTAACGGGCCTAGCTTGAGACTGCTCACCTGAGTGAAGGGCCCACTCTGCAACCCCGTTTCAAGCCAGCTTTTGACGCCGTCATATCTGAGCCCCACTTTGCCGAAGAAGTTGTTGTTGCGCGGCAGGTTCTCATTCAGGAACCCGTCCCTTGCCTGAAACTGTATGAACGGGGACGCCAACTGCGTTTCGAAGCGCGCGGAGGTGAGAAGCTTCAGGCCTGTTACGTTCTTCTGATGAGCAGGTATCAGATGCGTCGTGAGACCAGCCTCGATGCCAACACTGTTCCGAGGCTGGCTCAACTGGTAGGGCTCGCTTGGAACCGCCGTTGTAACGCCATTCACGGTTGTCAAGAACATCTGGCGAATAGCAGATGCCTCGTACTGCGCATCGGTCTGCACGAATCTGTCTATATTCTTTCCCGATGAAGTGAGCCGCAGAAGCCAATCGAGCGTAGCGTCCAGCTTTTCAGGCGCAGTTGGTTCAGGGGCTTGCACACCGCTGAACCGATTCCTCTGCTGGCTTTCGCTAAGGCTATGCAGATTTTGCAGCAAGCCGGCATCCGCACGATCTAAGCGCAAGGAAAGGACCCGTTTGTTTTGAGCCTGCAGTTCCGCCCGGTTCGTTCTGGTGTAACCGAAGATGTCACGGGTAGCCCAGTTTTGCTCAGCCCACGCCGCAAGTTTTTCCCGCCAGGTAAGCCCGGAAGGAATGCAGGCTGGCGCCATCGTGATTCCGTCGAAGTAGGTTTGCGGATCAGCGGGTTTCCGGCAACTCGTCTGGCCGCGCTCATTCTCAGGAAGACCATCGGCGATTGCGTCGCATACGAGAGCGCTCACCTCGTCCAACTCCTTCGTTTCCGCAAGGCGGGCTGGCGCAGGGACCGAAGGGTCATGCAGAGCAGCGTAACCGGTGTCGCCCACGCCAAGATAATCGGTTGTTGCGACTGAGTAGAGATTGCCAGGGCTCACCGTAGCGCCGCCTATGGTGAGATCGCCGCCGTTCTGAAACATACCGAGATAGTCCAGACCGCGCCCGTATGCAACGTGCTCACTGAGCGGATCCTGGTCTTCCGAATCGTAGCGATCGGAATCGGCTTTCATGCCGGCCAGCAATCTTCCGCTGAGCGGCCGGCATATCACCAGGTCGCCCTTCCAAAGCAATCTGTCCAGAAGCTCCTGCAATTGAGCGGGGTCCGGCTGCTCAAACGCATAAGAGACCGGAATAAAGAGGTCCCGGTGCTGCAGAAAGGCGACATCTGCTTTGCAAGAGCGCCTCATGACGCCGAGAATTGAGTTCAGGACGACACCCTTGTAATCGGGCGCCTGACCGGGAGCAAGATTCTTGTCAGGCGCTGGAGCCAGGCCCGCGGAAACCATTAGCTTCCAGAGCGGCGTGACCCCGGTGAACGGCTTCTCAAGGAGCGCGACGTCGGCCTGATCGATCCGGTTCTCGACTGTTCGTGAGCCGGCCGCGAAACTGAAGCTCGCCTCCTGAGTAGTCACCGCCAGATGCTTCTGATCAGAACTGGAGTAGTTCGGTGCGGGAACAAGCACGACCGGGGCCAGCGCACTCGTGTCGAATCGGTCCGTTATCGTTGTGTCGCGGGTTGCGGAGTCGCCATCCGCCTGGCTCACAACCGCATCGAATCTTCCGCGCAACTGCACAGCGATTCGCTGGGCTTTCGAAAGCGGAACCTGCGCCAGAAGCACGCGCCGTTTCCCTCTGCAATCTGGATCCGCGTCACACGTCTGGAGAACCTGCAATAAAGCTTCGAGCGGGTCGCCTACCTGGAGCCTGGTATCGAACGCAGGATCCCGATTGCGCCACGTGGAATGGAGTTCGCCGACCTCGGTCAGTAGTGCGGGATCCACCACACCGAAGATGACGGTCGCGGTTTCGCCGATGGCTGCATACGGCTTTGGATTCGATGCCGGATGGTCTCCAGACTGCAGGTAAGGGATCTGCGGTTGAAACGTTCCGCTGCAGAGGGTGTTCCCTCCCGTGATCTGCCCGAGAGAAGCCACTGCAGATGCACAAACATAAGCGGCAGTTCCGGATTGAAGAATAGAGGAGGTACCAGGATAAATCGGCCAGTCCTCCGGCATCCTCACCGTCAAAGTCGTGCCGTTCGGCGCATCGACAACTAGCGGCCGGCACGCGGACGGGAGTTCGAATCGCGGCCCCAGTTCCCCTGGACACAGCCATGCGTATTTGTATCGAGCCTGAGGCTCGCCTTGCTGCCCGGCTGTATTCAGATCGCGCGAACGGAGCGCTTGGGTCTGCACCGCCCCGCTCGCAGTCGTGACACTCGTGGACACGCTCGCTCCCTCTTCGATGTCGAACTGACGAATGAACGGCAGGATCATCTTCGGAAGATGGAACTTTGTTCCCAAGGCGGTGATCACCGAATAGTTCTGCGGCAGGGTGGGAGCAGGGGTTTCAGCCGGAGGATGGGCGATAGTTGTCTCAATGGTGAGATTGGATGCGAGCATCTGCACAGGGCTCCCGGGAGCGTCATGGCTCGCAAGATAGCGCGCAATCTGATGGAGGCGCTCGGGACCATAGTGGAAGTCAAGCCTGCCGGGGACAATGGCGTTGAAGCCCAGCGTTCGGAAGAACGTTCCAACGTTGTCGGATCCTGTCCAGCGGCTTCGCTCCTTCGGAATAAGTTGTCCTCTCTCGTTGCAGAGCGATCGCGCTTCTAGTTCGGGCCCAAAATTATCGCCGGCAGCAAGGAGGATTTTCGGTCCGGCAATGGACGCCACTTGTTTCTGGAAAGCCTGAACCTGCGCCAGTTCTTCATTGCCACTCGGGCAAGCTGTGGACACCGATACGGGTTGCAGATCCGGCGTTCGATAATAGCCGAGAGTCCGTCCTGTATAGGCGATCGTATAGTGCGTTGGTGACGCCTGCGGATCTGCGCAGAGCAGAGGCAGGCAGAAGAATGCTTGAAGAAGATAAATCCGCATGGAGCGTACCCCATGAAGATAGCGGACGCTGAAAAGCAAGCTAGGTGACGGACTGGAGGACTCTCGACAGCAGCCCGGCCTTATCATCCTTGTAGGAGATCTTGAGGATACGGCGGTTCGCCCGCGACTGCTGAATCAGATACTCATCGCTAGTTTGAATAACATCCACGAGTCCGAGTTCTTTCGCGTTGACAGCAAGCCAATAGTTACCGTCCGCAACTTTGTCGATGTCAAGATTTGGGCGGCGCTGACGAATCAGGTTCTTGAATGCGTCGTGAATCGCCTGCAGACGTTCCAGCTCGATTGCTTCCTTCTGAGGAGTGGGTTCGGAAAACGGAGTGAGAGTTCGCTTGTTTTCGCCTGCCGTCAACTCCAGATAGCTGACGCCCAGTTTATTCATCAGACCGACGAAGTTCGGCATCCCGGCCACCACCCCGATCGAGCCGATGTAGGCAAACGGCGCGGCGATGATCTTGTCAGCAACCGCGGCGCACATATATCCGCCCGAGGCCGCCACTTCATCGACACAGATAGTCAGAGGAATGCCCGCATTGTGCACCCGCAGCAATTGAGATGCGGCATGCCCGTACCCATTCACCGTGCCTCCGGGAGAATCGATTCGAACCACCACTTCGTCCTTGCCCGTCGCCACTTGAGTGATGACGTCGATCTCCTTGCGCAGGACTTCCACTTCGTGAGCTCTCATGCTGGGGTGAAAGTCTACGACGAATACCGTGCTGTCATATGTCTTGTCGTCCTTGTTCTTCGGGAGCTTCTTACGTTGTTTCTCCGGGAGGAAACTGCGCTTCACTTCCTTGACGCGCTCCGCCAACTCCTTGTCCAGACTGGTGAGCTCGAGTTCTCCATCGGAGTCTTTCTTCCCATCCCGCCGCGTCCTCAGAACCTTCAGCAGCGCGATAGCTATTGTTGCGGCCAAGCCTAGCGCGACCAGAATCGCGAGCACAAGGAGCACGGTCTCCAGGAAATTGAGAGTTGTTTGCATGAGCGCAGAATCCGGGGACCAATCAGTTCTCCCGGCTAGTCACTGACGATTCTCTCATCGCCGCGCGTAGAAGGCCGAATCGCCTAGGGCACCACGGGCAGCAGAAGAGCCGATGGATGCTCTGCGTCGTGGAGAACCGTATTCGTTGCAGGAATGGAACGGCTACTGGACGTGGCGCTCGATCCGGTGTTCAGGTTCCGATCGAAACGGGGAAAATTGCTGCTGCTCACTTCCAGTCTCAGGCTATGCCCCTGCTTGAACACGTTGCTGGTCGACCAAAGATCAACGGTCAATTTATAATCTTGGCCGGGCGTCATCAACTCCGGCTTCTCCTGAGAGTCGCGGTAGCGGGCGCGCAGAATGCCTTCCGTTAAGTTCTGTGCAAAGCCATTCGGCCACACGTCGACCAGTTTCGCTGTGAAATCAGTATCCACCGCGGACGACTTCACATAGAGATCCAGGCTCACCGGCCCGGTCACTTCAACATCCTTCCCAAAAGGAGCCGTTGAGTAGACCAATACATCATTGCGAGCTTCCACAGGGCGCTGATCGCGCGGCCCTGCCGGCAAGTGAACCGCATCGCAGCACAGGGGGCCGCCCACAGTCGGCGTGGGATTGGAAGGGTCGTAGACATAGTGGTCCGCCGTTTCCGAATGCGGCATCTCCGTCGAAAGACTGCCATCTCCCCGCGCCGAGTTTGCGCCTTTGCCGGAATGCAGAAAATACTTCGTGGTTCGAGCGCGCGCGAGCGGCCATGAATCCTCGTCGCGCCATTTGTTTTCTCCCATAACGAAAAGCGTCACGGGCTTTCCGGAGAACCGGTTGGCAGCGCCCTTGAACAGAAAGTTGTACCAATCCAGCGTGACATCATCTTCGAGAAACTTGGCAGCTTCCGGCCCGAAATCCACGTCGCCGATTTTCTGCCCGCTTCCCGAATGTCCGCCAATGGCAACCAGCAGATGCTGCCCCTTTCTGGCCGCATCCGTGCCGGCGTGTGCGGTCAGACCTTGATAGTTGAGAAGCGAGCCACCCTGAAAGATGTCATACCAGGCTGCGACGCTCAAGGAGGGAACAGTGATGTCGGCGTAGTGCTCTTCAATCGCAAGCTTCTTCCAGTACTCGTCGTAATCCGGATGGGCCAGCCAGTCCAGGAAATATGGGGCAAGCACGCTAGCCGAATCGAGCTTCAGCGCGTTCTCTTGTGTGTTGAACAGCGGGTAGGACGTAAGTGGAAGTTTCCAGGCTCCTCCGAGTGCGTTCGTGTTCGCAGTGACGACGCGGTTGAGAGTGTCCTGCGCGAGTCCCGAGGTCCAGGATTCGTTGAACCACTGCTCGAACGCGCCACCCTGATAGGTCCAGTTGCTGTGATAGTTGCTCGCGGTCACCACGGGACAGATGCCCGCCAAGTGAGGCGGATGTGCGATAGCGGCCAGCATCTGCGTCACGCCGACGTACGAACCGCCAAACATGCCGACTTTCCCGTTCGAGTAGGGGAGCGCGGCTGCCCACTCCACGGTGTCGAACCCGTCCTCCGATTCGTACTTGAACGTGTACCATTCGCCTTCTGACGTGTACCGCCCTCTTACGTCCTGAATGATGACGACATATCCCTCACCCGCACCTCTGTAGCCGAATCCGGATCCGCCCGCCTTGTTGTAGGGCGTACGCTGCAGGAGGACCGGGAAGCGACCGCCTTCTTTGGGTCGGTAGATATCCGCTTGCAGAACCGTGCCGTCGCGCATCGGAATTTTCACACCGCGCTCCACCACGACGGAATCGGGAGAAGCAGCCCAAACTAGACTGCATGGAAGTACAAAGACGAGAAGCGCTGCGAGCAGCGTCTTACGTGGCATCTGAGTATGGCCACGATATCACGCGCGGTGCTAAGAGCCGCTTAGGCGTTCAAGCGAACGTCAGGAGGGGCGGCAGCACTGTCCCGGCGCCCAGCAGACCCCATATCAGCCGTTCGTCGCGGCCGAATATAAGCGCCATATACACGCCAAGCACCGAAGTGATGATCAGTCCGAGAGACATGGCTCCGACGAAGCGTTTGAGTGGGAGGTTGGGCCTGGATTGTTCCGGGGCGCGTCGCGGCATTCCCGTCGGCCGAACTCCGGGTTGAGGCTTGGGCGGATGCTTTGAAGATTCTGCTTCTTATGGAGCTGCGCCATCTTTTCGATCCAGACTGGCGGCTTGTAGTCGCTGCCCGGCCTTGATTCGTGAAGGCTGAACGTCTGGAGCGCGCCGCTCAAGGCGAAAAAAACGACGGCAGGCGCAAGAATGTTCCCAAAGAAAGGTGGGTCTTCCTGTGTATGGCCTGAAGACAGAGGTGACAACTCCGAACCGGCGACAGAGGTGACTAGGCATTCGACTCAGAAACCATTTATCGGAGAATGCGTCGGATGCCCTGGAACGAGAGTCGAGTATCGGATGAACGGCTGAAGTTCATCGCGGAAGTACTGAGAGGCGCGGAATCCATGACTGACCTCTGTCTTGTATTTGGGATTTCGCGCAAAACAGGCTACAAATGGCGGGCGCGATATCACGCGGGTGGACCACCGGCAGTTGTGGATATGAGTCGCCGTCCACACACGAATCCACAGGTCACGCCGACAGACATCAGTAATCAAATCCTGGCGCTTCGAGCGGAACATCCGACATGGGGCGCTAGGAAGCTCCGGGCTCGACTGCAGCGATTACACCCTGAACAGCACTGGCCGTCGGCGAGTACCTTCCACACGATCGTGAAAAGAGCAGGATTGACCATAACGTCCCAGA
>JAOAPP010000261.1 GCA_025462985.1 Bryobacterales bacterium
ATATCCTCGCAATTAACGCTCAACTCACCCGCTTATCAACTCGCTTCATAGCAACCCGCAGCACGGTTAGCCACACCCTTTTCATCATGGTTTGACCGGCGATAAGTGTTCATGCGCTATTTTCCAAGTCCCGCTCTCCTTTACAAAAACCATCGTCGTCCGTTCCTTGGCCTGCTGACTTCCCCCCGCTATATCGAAGCTGTAGTTGAGGATAAACGTTGCTATCCCGACATTGTCGAAGACGTCGATCTTCAAGGAGTCCGCCCTCATCTTCAAACCGTTGATCGCCCCCAATCCATCGTGCTCGCCTTTCTGTCCGGCATTGGCGTCCAGCCTCTCGGTTTTTGAACCCGAGAATTTCGTAAACTTCGGGCCATACAGGTGATAGCTGTCCAGGCGCTCGAAATCTTTAGCCGCAGCCGCGGTAAAAATCTCTTCCAAACGATGCTCGATCTGAGCCCTGGCAGTTGCGTCCGGTTGCGGATTGGTTCTCGGCAGACAGGCGCATCCAACACCGAAAAACGCGACCGCAATCGCTAAAGCAATCGACTGCATAGCACGGATACCTTTTTTATCCATATGGTGACTAACGCATGGATGTGTAGCCTATCTATTATCACGAAATTGAACCATATTATGCTGGACCATTCGAATTCCACCAACCTTTCATTGACGCGCGCGCTTTAGCGCGGTGTCCGGCGGCCGAACGCGATCAGAGCCGTTTCAACGGCTTTTCCGTCGCTGTGCTAATCCTGTCTGGTTCGAGCTAGGGCGATCGTTATCCTGCAAACCGCCCTTGTCAGAGGCCCTTCTCCAACGTTCCTGCCTCCGCGCCAGCGCACTCTGAAGTCCTGTAAGGACGATATGATGGTAGCCCAGGGCATAGGCGAGTCTTCGAGCCGACGCCCTGGGTTGAAGTCAAAAAACATTCCCCTTCACTTTCGAGCGTAGCGAGGCGAGCCTGCGAGCATCCACCACTCCTTAGCGCTTGGCCGTGGCTTGCGTGAATGGAAAACCACGCTTGAGAAATACAGAGCTGTCAAATAAGCACATCATTTAGGGACCTGCGCAGCCAGAGGCTTTCCTAACTCGCTTGCGAGATGTTCGGTGGCCTCCATTTCCGAGGTCCTAAAAACGGAATCAAAGTATCTCACCCATCTTTGTTCACTGACTCTTTTTACAGCGTCGGACTCCAGGAAGGCTGTAGCCTGCTGAATCCTCTTTTTCTTTTCATCGATATGTTGGTTCATCATGGCCTGCGAGTCCCCTCCCAGATGCTTCAATGCTTCCTTCTGGATGTTGAATGCGAGCATATGTTCGAGAAACAATTGGCTGTCGGCCTCAAGCTGTTGTCCCATCCGCAGGCACGCTCTTGCGGTCGGCTCATCTGGAGGCGCATTGGTGAGTAAAACTTTGGCAAGACGCACGAGCGGAATCGTGTTTCTGCTCTGGCCAAGCGCAATCATCCGCGCCGTATATTTCGGATAACCTGTGGCTTCTGCCGCGAGCACCACACATTCCCGTAGCTTCCGGTTGGACGTGTAAAAGGCGGGCTTTTGACCTGCCACCTCCATGAACCTCCTCGCTTCGGGAATGTTATTCTTGAGCGTGCATCCAAGCGCACGCAGGTAAACCGGGAAAGCATTTTCTGGCTTCAGCGACATGAGCCGATCAATTGCTATCTCAAATTGCTTTTCGCTGTCATAGTCCTTCTGCTTGTTTAGCAATAGGCTCAGATGGCGCGACACCATAGCCTGCCAAGGCAGGAAGTCTGATTCGTTTAATTTTGTAGCTCGATTTAACAGGCGCAACGCCATTGGATCTGAGAGCGGCGCTTCCATGGCAGCACCAATAAGTTCCTCGACCTTGCCTCGCTGCAATATTCGTTCCTGTTCCGCTTTGGAGAACTGCGCAAGCTCCATGAGCTTTACGAGAGAGTTGATGGCTTCAGGTGAGTCCAGCCCATTACGCTGGGCACGTCTGAAGTCTTCGAATGTGGGTGGGTGCTGCGGCGACGAGGAACAGGATCCAAGGATGCAAACCCACAAGGCCACAACCCAGAATTCCCAGCCTGCAGGAACCTTTGCTTTGCTCATGATTTTAATCGGTGTGGTTTCACGGCCACCCAGTTCTCTATAATCCTTGTTGTAGAACCGTTCAACAATCCCTGAAATTCATCCGTCGCAGCACCCCAACCGATTAAGCGCCCCACTAGGGGCAGCAAGAAAGTAGCCCCGGGTAAGGACGCCTCTGACAACCTCAACTCCCAGGCGTCCGCTACCCGGGGTAACCACAAACAACGACTTCCCCTCACTTTCGAGCGTAGCGAGGCGAACACCGTGAGCGTCTCCCGTCCGTTTGCCCCTTGTAAACATACCCGAACGGCCCGCAGTGCCGAGTTCCAGCTCTGCGGACGATCAAAGGAAATAGAAAAGCTTCCGCTCCTACTACTGCTTTTGCCTCTTGACCGCGGGAGCTTGATAGGGGTTAGGCCGACTTGTCGTGGCTGAAGCCGTACTCACCTCCGCCTCCACGGCTGAATGAGACCTGACTTGGAGACGTGATGGTCTGGAGGGGACGCCTGCGGGTCGGCCCACCGGTAGGTGTCCTTCAACTCCGCAGTGCCCGCCAAAATCTTCAAGCGCAAACCAATGTACCAGGGAAGTATGAGCCAGCCGAACAGCAACATGAGAATGAAAAGTGTACCCGGCGAGCGTGCAATGTCGGAGCGATATCGCCAGATGCGAACGCGGCGTGCATCGAGCGCAGCAAGAACGATGGCGACGAAAACGAGCCACCACCAACCGGTGAACGTTGCGGCCAAGTAGAGCGCAGCAACGATTACGATGCCTGCCAGCCAGCAACCGAGTGAGATGAATCTTTTGCGCATGGTACGAAACGGCCTATCGCCCAAGCTCAGCGACGGCCGCCACAGGGCGCGCCGATAGCACCCGGTAAACGGTGCAGTTATCTTGTTGTTCTGTTTGCAACCGCGACAGCCCGCCGCTTTCGAAGATCCCGACCGCTCGGGATTCGCTGCAGCACCTGATTAAGCCGCGTTGTCATCTGTCGGACAATCCCCGAGAAAATACAGATCGAAGTCAAGAACCAAACCGAGGGCTGCAACTCTGGCTGTAACCGTCGCGGAAAGCTGGAAGCCGGGGTTGTGCGTTTGGAAATACACCGCACAGCCAATGTGAGTTGGGAATCGGGACTGAATTGCGCGAATACCCTCAGCGTTCGGCTCCAAAGCGGACAACAACGCATTGAGATGCTCCTCCACCGATGCGGAGAGTGGTAGCGGACTCTTGAGAGTCCAGCGGCTGTGTCGGTGCGTAACATCTGGGTGCTTCCGCATCGGCTGAACAACAACCCACGCCTCTGTCGGCTCGAAACCTGCCAGCTGAGTGACAACGCAGGCATCCTGACCAAACTCGAACACTGCGAAGAAAACGTGAGCGTTATATTCCATGTCGTCTGCCTAAACCAAGCTCAGTGAACCGGCCCACCTGTCCTCCGTAGCTGCCCAGCGAAGGATGGACGAGACGCGTGAATAGCATCCGCTGAGCGGTGCAGTGGAGCATCTGTTCCGGGTGCAACCCGCCTGTCCTCCCAAAGCCAGGCGGAGGAGGAAGCGCCAGGACCTGGTCCGCTGCAGCGCATTGACAAGCGTCCCTGTCATAACAAGAAAACCCGATTCAGGTCTGCTCTCTCCATCCTGTGCAACTCCTGCTCGGTATAAGTCTCTGGGCCAACAATCTTGCTGGCGTGCTGTCGAACAAATTGCTCCATCAACTCTTGGCCGTTGAGGAACTGTCCGGTGACGAAATTCAGCGGGATGCGACGATCACCACGGAGACGAACGAAAATCGAAGCGCCACGGACACCGAGTGCTCGAGAGTAAGCTGGGTGAACCCGCATCCAGCACAGATACCAAGGCAGCCGGCTCGGAACACCGATAACAACTGACTCAATGTCGTTAAACTCGAATATGACCTGCTGCCGTCTCTGACCACGTCGCAGATCTGATGTGGTGAGCGTCCATGTCAACGACTCTGGATCGCGAATCACACACCAAGCCATGACCGCGGCGGTAATGGCTGCCCAAGCACCAATCAGAAGCGGACGCGAAGGTTTCCAGTCGCTGAGTGCCGTGATAAAAGCGAGAGGGAGCGCGAGAAAGACAACGGTGGCCAGTGGAATAAAGAGCAGCATCCACCAAAACTTGGGATGAGGTCGGGCGGTAATCAGGGGCGTGTATTCGATACTCATGCGCGCGTAGTGTGATCTGATCAGAATTCGCCCGGGGGGCCAAATTATCCGAATCCGATGGTTTCGCAGCCAATTAATAATTACTAAATCAAGCCACATCATGCTGGACCACTCGAATTCCACCAACCTCTCATTGACACCGGCGCTTCAGCGCGGTGTACGGCGGCCGAATGCGATCAGAGCCGTTTCAACGGCTTTTCCGTGCCTGTGCCAATCCTGTGTGGCTCGATCAAGGGCGATCCTTATCCTGCAAACTGTCCTTGTCCAACCCAGGTTCGCGCTGCGTGGACGACCCACGGAAATAAATAAACTTCCGCTCCCATGTTTTGTCCCTTAACCGCGCGGGCTTAATAGGGGTTATGAGATGTCAATCTCATCTGACCAAATCTCAAGTGCCTGAAATAAATCATCGGTGCTGCAGTGGCTGTCTGCAAGCGAAGCCCTCGTCTCAACCAGGTGCCGTAAGAACTGAACAACAGCGAACCGCTGCTCTGACGTGCAAGCCAGCAACCGATGATTCTTTCGTCCATCGGAGAGCAAATGCCAAAGCAATTGAGTGCCATACCAGCCGTGCGCGGAGTCAGGCTCGGCAAGAGCGAGACGTGTGAGCGCTGGCAAATAGTAAGCAAAACCCTCAGGTGAGGTGAAGCAAATCGGGTCCCATCCCGGGTTGCCAACATCCTCGATTTGGAGCGTGTCAACGTCCCGGGAACGCAAGACCTCATCATGCTCGGCACACTCCTCGCAGTGCATGTAGTCCGTGAAATGCTTGGGGCGACGGCATCCCGCGAATGCCTGTTTGATTGTCTGGAGAATGTCGGCGTCGGATGGCATGTGAAGTGGCCTAGACAGGATATTCAACTATGCATTTCCGCCTGAAACCTGAGTTTTGCACTTTATTTATTTTCAGCTAAATCGAGCCACATCATACTGGACCACTCGAATTCCACCAACCTCTCATTGACGCGCGCGCTTTAGCGCGGTGTCCGGCGGCCGAACACGATCAGAGCCGTTTCAACGGCTTTTCCGTCGCTGCGCCAATCCTGTGTGGTTCGATTTAGGGCGATCCTTATCCTGCAAACCGCCCTTGTCAGAGGCCCTTCTCCAATGTTCCAGCCTCCGCGCCAGCACACTCTGAAGTCCTGTAAGGACGGCCGGTAATGGCCCAGGACACAGGGCGCCAGGGGTAACTCCATGCAAACGCTTCGCAAAAAGTGTGTTAGGCAGCGCCTTCTGTGATCACGGCCAATCCGCGACGCGCGGCCCTCAACCGCCGCCACGCAATACTGCACCCGCCGGCAAGCAGCGCGAACGCAATGCCGTAGGCCAACGTGTCGACCGCGAAGCCCAAGACCATTGGGACAAGTGGCAGCCGCCGACCTGAGTAGGCGCGGCTCCAATCGGGCAGGTCCTTCGTCGCAATCCCACGATAAACGATCTCGCGCGCGGGTAGGTCCCACCGGCGACGTTGCGTCACCCCTTCCGGCTCGGGCTCCCCCTCGCTAAACCGACTGGAACCCTGACTATCCACCACTTCAACACGCGACCTGAGCGCGGGCAAGGGCCAGCCTGCGACACGGTGATAGACCCCACCGTACGGACTACCCCAAAACACGTCCTCCTTCGCCTTTGCCATGAAACGCTGGCCGCGTAGAGACATGAATACCCAACCAAGCCCGCTCTCACGATCATGAAGCCCGACAACCCCGTCCGGATCGACGGTGTCAGCAATTCCTTTCGGATTAGGAAATGGCTCGCTCGTTGTACGTTTCGGCGACCACATCGCGCAGCCCCAGGCGACGGCAACGGTGGTTGCCGCCCCGAGGACCAGCGATGTGGTCAATGTCCGAGTAAGGCGGATGCCGCAACGATACGGTTGGTGCTGCATAACAAGAATTCGGCTAAAGGCACTTTAGTCTCCTCTCAGAACACTTGCAGGAACATGACGAGAAGCAATCCCGCTACGAGCAAACCTTTTCGGAAGCAAGCCATAGTGTATCAGCGCCGTTTAATGCGTGGAGTTCGGCCGAACGCATCTTTGGCGAAGCCCTTCGTGCCGTTATGCCACGGGCTCATTAACCAATTTCCATCATTTTGGTCGCAATCTTCCTCAGAAGCGCCACCGCGAGGTTCTTCGTTGAAACTTTGCCCATATTAGTGATAAAACATCATTGTGCTCGCACGAACAGGCTGATCCTTGCGCGATGGCTGATATACCGCAACAACCTTTGTGCCGTGTGGAAATTCTTTTCCATTCGAGTAGATGCCGATAAACTCGCCGAGCTCATCCGTCCGATTCAAACTTATGTCGGCGAGCCTTCCCCCAACTTCGCTCGCTTCTCGGTCCACCCGGTAAATACCGCATCTCACACTACCGCCTGTCACGGCCTCGTCATGCAATCTGACGATGACCTCCCAACGATATGGCTGCACTTGGGACACCTCAAGCCTTGGGACGGCAGCAGGCGAAATCGGCAGCGGCGTGCATGAGACGAGCGTAAGGCAGGTGAATGAGAACAGGGTCAACGTAGCATGTCGCATGTTCATGAATCAGTTCAATTACTGTAATCGCCTTTACTGCGGCTTTCGACCAAAGAGCCACGGATCTAAATCCGTGTGTCTGCGTAGGTCCTGAAATCGCTGCTCATCGTCCAAATCGATCTCGTAAGTCGGAGGAGCTGAAACGTGCCCGGGCCCTCCAACATACGCCACCTTCACGCTCCAGCCATTGGTTCTCGGAGACGGGGTGTACGTCAAGTCAGTCTTTGGCCCGTATAAATGTTCAAGCAGCGCTCGATCAAATACTGTAAAAGACTTTGTGTTGTACCAGAGCATCCACAGCTTTCCGAGCGCCGACTGAATTTCCTCCATAAGCTGAGCAACCTCGACCGCGCCCTGCGCGTTCGTCACGCGAATATTCTGCTGCCGGACAAAATCCGTAATCTCGCGAATACGCCAACAACCTTCCTGTTCATTCCCCCGCCAATCCTCGGGCAGGTTCGTGATCATTCCCTTCTGATTCACAAAATAAATCCTATCCACATCGCTGCGATGCCCATCGTAGCTGGCATACAAACGCAGGTGTGGAAGGTATCGGGTCAGCAACGGGCTCCGGTATTCCGCGTAGTGCATCTGCGGGTTGGCCTTCGCAAGTCGATTTGAGAGGCTCAGGAATGCCTGCGTCCACTCGTTGCTCGCCCCTGATTCAGCCGCCCGTCCGTTGGCACAAAAAAAGACCATCGTGAATGCCAGGATTAGCCCGCAACGTAGGATGTTTGCGTCCAGGTTCGCGCTGGCGACGCCCGCAGCTCGCAGTTCCTGCACCACGACGCGCCGCCACCCGCAGAGGGCGTCGACGTTGGCATCAGGGCTTGCAGCTGGAATTGACTTTTTCATGGTGACAAACGGCACAAAGTGACTTCATGTGAGCGAACAACAAATTGAGCGGCCCGGTTCGCCGCCGTTCCTCTGCAGCGCAGCGCAGTGGTAGATGTTAAGCCTTCTGTTCATCGATCGCCAAAATAATGGAACTTAATCAACAATCCTTCTGAAATCGTCTGTGCCGTAATCCAGCCCCCAATCTGCACTTTGCCCGAGAGAAAGGCTTCGTATTCACTTGCTGTGATTCGGTTGGTCCCATCAAACCGAGCTTCGACACTGCCTTCGACTGTATCAAATCCTCCGGTAAGGACAGGATTTACCGCGCGTGACCCGGGCGGCAGCGGAAAGCGGAAGTCGTCAGCTTTCATACGGCAGTATAGGATGCCTCCCTCGACCAAGACCTTGGGGAGATTCTCCTCATGCAAGCGCCCAATCCGGGAATTGAAAAAGAGCGGTGCGACTATCTCATCGGCGAACCGGGCAGCCGCGAAAATCAAAACGGCTCCAATCAGCACAGCGACGAGCGTCAAAGCGACTTTCATCCGGGCCACCTCTTGACCTCTGCCTTCTGCCTTTCCGCTAAACCCTGCCGGGGAAGGAATTGCAATGGCCCTTCCAACCCCCGTCGCGACTCGCGCTTTGAGAAGTGAAACGTCTCTGCTACTGCTCTGGTCTTAAGCGCATGTTTGTTAG
>JAOAPP010000279.1 GCA_025462985.1 Bryobacterales bacterium
TGACTCGATTGCCGCGCTGGCTCGGGCCGCCGGCGACAATTTCCGCGGCTTGCACTACTACGACGGGCACATGAACGCGCCCGATTATGCCGAACGCGAGAAGCAGGCCCACCAGGGATATGACCGTCTGCTGCAAATCGTACGACGACTCGCTGGAGAAGGAATTCCAGTCGGCGAAGTAATTACTTCCGGGACGCCGGCCGCGCCGTGCGCGATGTCCTACCCCGGTTTCCGGAACACCACGTTCGTTCACCGCATCTCTCCCGGCACGGTGGTCTTCAACGACTTGAACAGTCTGAAGCAGCTTCCGGGATACGGCTATGCGCCCGCCGCCGTGGTCCTTTCGACAGTGGTGAGCAAGCCGGCTGCGGATTTTGTCACTTGTGATGCGGGCCACAAGAGCGTTTCAGCGGATTCCGGAGTTCCGACCTGCGCTGTCCTTGGGCGACCCGGTCTGACGCCGCTGAAGCCCAGCGAAGAGCACCTTCCTATCGAAGTAAGTGCGGGAGCGGAGGCCCCCGCCATTGGAGACCAGCTTTACCTTCTCCCGAAACACATCTGCCCATCCGTAAACAACTTTGACGAGGCACTTTTCATTGTGGGTGGCCGCATTCAATCGGTCGAACCGATAGGTGCGCGGGGGCACGAGCGCCCTGTAGCTGCGGCAATCGCCTGAACGTCACGGCTTGCGGCTTGCCGGCGGAACGATTCCATTCATCCGGGCGTATACAACTGATTGCCCGTAGTGATCCAAAGTGTGCGAAATGCTCTCGATCGCCAGCGCGGCTCTGGGCGGTTTGCCCCACGACACCTTGACTTCCTCTGTGTAATTCTCGGGCGTCAGCGATTTCATAGCCTTGTGCGAGTACGCGAAAGCATCTTTGAGGTACTTCACGACCGCCTCTTTCCCGTGCAACGAGGTCGGGCCATTTTCGTTCTGTCCTCCGTCGGTCTCTTTTTCGCCGAGGATTGCCGCCGCGAACTCGTTAAGGACCGTCGCAATATGAGACATCTGCAGGCTGAACGTCCGGACTCCCTCGAACGCACCCTGCTTCGGAGCAAAGTCATATTTCTCTGCGGGCATGGCCTCCGCCAGTGACACGACTTCCCGCTCCACTTGCGCCAGCATGTGATCTTGGGTCTCGGCGATCGAGTGCGAGCCCGACCCGCCGCCCGCTGCAAACGCCTGAATACTTGAAAACAGAACGACTGCCATCCCAATTTGAAGTAATTTCATCCGTTGAACCCCGACCTAGTGTTTCACAGCTACCTCGAACATCTTCGCAGTATTCTGTTTCCATGAGTATCCGGCGCACGATGCCCGGAGGGCGTTCCGATTATGCCGCTTTGCCCAAAGGGGAAAACGGCAGATCCCTTTGCAGGTGGTGCAGCCTGGAGGTTCCAGCTGGCAGACTGACGTTCTGTTCCGATTGGTGCGTGGAAGAATGGAGATTGCGCAGCAATCCTGGGCACTTGCGGGAACGCGTCTTCGAGCGGGACCGCGGCATCTGCGCTGTGTGTCGCATCGACTGCGTGGCCGAACTCCACCGCCTCAAGCGCCTCCGTGGAGCGTCCCGCCTCAAGGCCGCGGCCGAATGGCGCATGGGCAGCCGCAAAACACTTTGGGATGCTGACCATGTGCTGCCTGTCTGCGAGGGCGGCGGGGAATGTGACCTCTCGAACATGCGCACGCTTTGCCTCAAGTGTCACCGCGTCCACACCGGCCAGCTCCGTGAACGTTCGCAGCAAAAACGCGCGCCAGCCTGTATCCTTCCCGCCAAGAACTCGCTCTAAAGTGTAAATGAACAAGCGCAAGTTAGGCCGGTCTGGCCTCGAAGTGTCCGAGCTTGGCCTTGGATGCATGGGAATGTCTGAGTTTTATGGGGCGGCAGACGAGACGGAATCGATCGCCACCATCCATCGCGCTCTCGACCTCGGAATCAACTTTTTCGACACGGCCGACATGTACGGGGTCGGGCGAAACGAGCAGCTAGTCGGGAAAGCGCTGCGTGGCCATCGGGAGTCCGTTGTGATCGCGACCAAGTTCGGCAATGTACGGGGCGAGAACGGGGACTACCTTGGGATAAATGGCAAGCCGGAGTATGTGAAGAACGCCTGTGAGGCAAGCCTGCGGCGGCTTGGCGTTGAGACCATCGATCTGTACTACCAACACCGCGTTGACCCGAACACCGCCATCGAAGAAACGGTCGGGGCGATGGCAGAGCTCGTAAGGGAAGGCAAAGTCCGATATCTGGGGCTCTCCGAGGCTGGGCCTGATACCATTCGAAGGGCCCGCAAGGTGCACCCAATCAGCGCGCTGCAAACCGAGTACTCCCTCTGGAGCAGGGAACCGGAAGCGGAGATTCTGCCGCTCCTTCGCGAGTTAGGGATTGGATTCGTGCCCTACAGTCCGCTCGGCCGAGGTTTTCTCACTGGTCGCTTCAAGAAAGCTGAAGATCTCCCGGCAGACGACTGGCGTCGCAACAATCCACGGTTCCAGGGTGAAAACTTCGAGCGCAACCTCGCCATCGTCAAAACGGTCGGCGAGATCGCGCAGGAGAAGAAAGCCACACCCTCGCAACTGGCGCTGGCCTGGGTTCTGGCGCAAGGAGACGACATTGCGCCCATCCCAGGTACCAAGCGCGTGAAGTACCTGGAGGAAAATGTCGGCGCCACCGAAGTCCGGCTTTCTGCCGAGGACATCAGGCGGCTGCGCGATGCAATCCCGCTGAACGCCGCAGCCGGCACTCGCTATCCCGAGGCAGGGATGAGAGCTGTGGGGCGGTAACTAGCGGTCCGAAGACCCGGCGTTCACCTGAGTGACTGTCGAATTCCGGCTGGCTTGTGCGTTCGTGTCCAAGGGCTCGGAATGCAAGCCAGCTGCGGTCTCGAAACCCGATTCTGTCGTGGTTCTCCCAGCATCTCCTTTTTGAGCTTCGCTTGCCCCCAGTGCCGCGTGTTGGTTTGTTTGATCTCCCACAGTATTCTTCTCCCAACTTCAGAAATAGCAAACTTTTTGACGTTGCGTTCTTGAGACGAAGCTCGTAATTCTCTTGTACAGTGATTGAACGTGAGTAAGCGCGGAGAAAACCTTCAGGGAGCCTTGGAGCTCCTGGTCTTAAGCAGTTTAGAGCACGAGCCGAATCACGGATTCGGTATTACGAGTTACATCGGAGAAGCCTCAGAAGGGCTGTTACGCGTGGAAGAAGGCTCGCTCTATCCGGCGCTTCACCGCATGGAGAAGGCCCGGCTGATCTCGGGCTCCTGGAGCGTTACAACCAACGGCCGGCGTGCTCGCGTCTACAGACTGACGGAAGCAGGTAAAACGCGTCTGAGCGAAGCTCGTGACAGCTGGAAGTCGGTGGCCAAAGGAGTGAAGAAGGTTCTGAAATACAACTGAGTCAGATGGTACTGGTCTTGAACCGCTGCACCACTAGCGGAGCCTGATAGATTTCCCGGAAAACCTTTGCCGCAGCCTGGTTGGCAGCCCAGACCTCCAAATCCACATCGTCCTCGGCCTGCACCTGCAAAACTACCGTTCCGTCTCGCAATCCCCCGCTTAGGTCCTTCACTCGCAGTGCATGTCCGCGATCGAGCGAGTCGGCGAGCCGTAAAAGAGGAGTCAGGCTCATAACCAGCCGCTTCGATTGAGCATCCAGAGCCTGGTAATGCGAGTGGCGCGGCTGTGGCATGGACTTGCGATGGAACCGGCAAAGCGCGGCCACAATGAGCCGCTCCTTGTCGGTGAATCCAGGCAGATCGGAGTTCGCCACCAGGTACGCCGAGTGCTTGTGATGCCCGGTATCGCTGACAAAGTGGCCGATGTCATGCAACAGCGCGGCGCATTCGAGCAGCCGTCCGGCTTCCGGAGTCAGCTTATGCAGCGGCTGCAGAGTCTGAAACAGTCGATGGGATAGAAACCCGACGTGCCTGATGTGCTTCATCGAGACGCCATATTTCTTAGCCATGTCTTCTGCCACGGTTCGCTGCTCGTTGTTGAGTTGGGATAGTTCGCTCCCGACACGTCGCGCCGCCAGGTCCGCGATGATGCCGTCCCGGACACCCGCCGAGGAGTAATAAAGCGATTTGAGATCGAATAACTCCAGCGCCCGCAGGAAAACGGCCGCGCCGGCGGTGACGATCTCCGCGCGCCGTGGCCCGATGCCCGGAATCTTACGACGGGTGGCCACATCACTCTTCACCAAAGTGGAGAAAAGATCGCGAACCTGCCCGATGCGAGCACTCTGGCGGTCAGCCTGGTCACGCTTGGTGCGGGCTATTCCGTTCACCGCGGAGACGATCGCAGCTGCGGTGGCCGAGGTGGCGATGGTGCGCGCAAACTTTTCTGCGCCGTGAACCTTGTGAAAGGGTTGCAGCTTCTCATCGATGTAAGCGTTGAGTCGATGCAACTCGTCCGCTTTCGGAGGATCGCTTTGGAGGAATAACTCTGTGAGTCGCACCGCGCCGAGCGGCTTTGAAACGGCGTCGATCAATTGCCCGTTCTGGCTGACGATCAACTCTGCACTTCCACCGCCCACGTCAATGATCAGAGTGCGCTCCTTGGGCCGGTGCCAGCGTGCTTCTACGCCCAGGTGAATCAATCGGGCCTCTTCGGCGCCTGAAATAATCTCGACGTCCGTGGCTAGTGCGTTGCTCGTGCGCTGCACGAACTCTTCCTGATTTCCCGCGTCGCGAACGGCGCTGGTTGCCACTGCCCGCACGCCTATCACGCCCAAACGGCTATAGCTCGCAGACATACGGGCCAGTGTGGCGCAGAGGAAGTCGAGCGCTTCGCCGCTGATCCGGCCGTTTCGGAAAACACTTTCACCCAGCCGGGTCACCTGTCGATCTTCCGCCAGAACTTTCGTTTCACCCCCGACCACGTCCGCCGCCATCATCCGGACTGAGTTGCTCCCAATGTCGACAGCAGCGTAACGGGCCATATCCGTCTTATAGCAGGTGAATGTAAATTCGCCGCTCGGTAGACTGAAAACGAAGCTGATGAACCTCCTCCGACGCTCTTTTCTCGCAGTGTGCGCTCTCGCGGCCAGTTGCGCCTCCTCGCCGGCCCAGGACCTGCCGCCGTACTATCTGCACTCGGGAGACCGCGTTGTCTTCTATGGGGACAGCATTACCGAACAACGGCTCTACACGATGCTCACCGAGCTATATGGCGTCACTCGCTACCCGAAGCTCGACGTCACCTATGTGCATTCCGGCTGGGGAGGCGATCGAGTCACCGGAGGCGGCGGAGGAACAATCGATGCTCGTCTTGCGCGCGACGTCTTTGCTTATAAGCCCACCGTCGTCACGATCATGCTCGGCATGAATGACGGCAAGTACACGAATCATACTCCGGCAGACGACGAAATCTTCTTCAAGGGCTTCCGGCATATTGTGGAGAGCCTCAAGCAGAATGCTCCCGGTGTACGCATCACCGCTCTCGAGCCGTCGCCGTTCGATGACGTCACTCGCCCCATCGGGCTGCAGCCATCCGGCTACAACGCGGTCCTTGTGAATTACTCCGATTGGATCCGAAAATACGCCGCGGAGAACAAGATGGATGTGGCGGACCTCAATGCGCCGGTTGTGAGTATGCTCAGGAAGGCCAATGCCGCCGAGCCGGAACTCGCGCAGAAGATTATCCCGGATCGCATTCACCCGAGCATCTCAGGCCACCTCATCATGGCCGAGCAGCTGCTTAAGAGCTGGAATGCGCGGCCGCTTGTTTCGCGCGTAACGATTGATGCGGCTGCAGGAAAAGTGACTGCGTCTGAATTTGCCCGTGTTACCGATTTCCATGCTGGTGACTCGTTGACCTGGACAGAACTCGATGAATCCCTTCCGCTGCCGTTTGTGCAGCTTCTGGCGGGCGATCGGGACAAGACGCTGGCGCTGGCCATAGCCAGCTCGGACATCACGGAAGCTCTGAATGAGCAACCGCTCCAGATCACTGGCCTGAAGCCTGGGAAGTACAACTTGTCGATTGATGGAGAGACGGTGGGCACCTGGCCCGATTCCGATTTTGCCAAGGGCGTGAATCTCGCAGTTCTGTCCACGCCAATGTCAATACAGGCGATGGAGGTGAGGGACTGGACGGTACGCCATATCGACATCCACCAGTTCCGCTGGCGCACATTGCAGGTTCCGCTGCAGGATTCCGGGATAGACAATGCCGGCGAATCCATGAAGAACCTGGATGCCACCGAAGCGGGAGTCGTAGCGCGACAGCGCGCGGCTGCCCAGCCCAAGCCTCACGTTTATAAGCTGACTTCAGTTCAATGAAGTTTCTTTTAAAGCCGGTAAAGCACCGGTATCAGAATTGGATGGACCAGTGGGAAAACGAACTGTGTTTCCGTTCCACAGATAGAATAGTTCGCCCCTTCGGATATGGAATCGAATGGACCAAGGATTGGCCCTGCGCGCAAGACTTTCCGTTCGACGGTCATTCTCCCAGTCAGTACGTCGTTGAAGTTAACAGGCGCGCGATCGCCGACAGTGAGCGGTTCTTCGGCTACACCAAACCCGAAAGCTTCCGCCTCGATGACGATTGGCTCGAGTTTGAGTCGCCCGTACGCACACCTTACCCGGAGAATAACGTCGTCCGGGCGCGGTGGTATCCGGCTCGTACGGGTAATCGGAAGGCAGTAGTGGTGCTGCCTCACTGGAACTCGAAGTTGCCCCAGCACAATGCTTTATGCGCCGGGTTGCAGCGGCTAAACATTTCCGCTCTGCGCTTGAGCCTGCCCTACCATGACGCGCGCATGCCGGCGGGTTTGCACCGGGCCGATTACGCGGTCTCATCCAATATCTGCCGAACTATTGATGCCACGCGCCAGGCGGTGATTGACTCGCGCGCTTGTTTTGACTGGCTGGAACAACAGGGCTTTACGGATCTGGGCATCATCGGCACCAGCCTCGGCAGTTGCTACGCCTTCCTGGCGAGCGCGCATGATTCTCGCATCCGGGTCAACGTCTTTAATCACTGCTCCACTTACTTTGCCGATCCGGTCTGGGAAGGCTTATCCACGCGCCACATTCGCGAAAGCTTCGAAAACGAAATCGACCTGGAGACTCTTCGTAAGATGTGGTTATGCATTAGTCCGCCCAGCTACTGGGATCACTTCACTGCAAAGAAGAACCATTCCAAGTTCATTTACACGCGCTTCGACACGACTTTCCCAGTGCACCTCTCCCGAGAAGTGATCCGAGGGGCCCGCCGCTATAAGTGGAAGCACGATGTAAGGGAGCTTCCGTGCGGACACTACACAATGGGCGAGTTCCCATTCAAGTACATCACCGGATACGAGATCTGCTCCTTCCTCAAGCGCAATCTATGACATGGCTATGCTGAAGAAGTTAAGGTCTTAGATAATTTGTTTCCATACGGCGCAAAAGTTCTGATTTCTGCATCGAACGCATGTGGAACCCGCGCCTATGCTGTTGCCTCTTGCGAACACATGATGAGTGAAATCAGATCGCTGATAATTCCTCCTTTACTTTCCGCAGGTTTGATGCTGGCCGCAGGAGGAGTCGCATTTGGTCAGACCGGAGGTTCAAGCGCTGCACCGAGCGGGGCAGGACAGACCCCAGGACAGAGTTCGACGGCTGTTCAGGTGACGCCGCCTGCCGAAACCGGCGATCCAACGTTTCGTGGAAGCGTGCCGCAGGGTACGGCTACGCCGAATCCAATCCCGCTCAGCCTCGGCGACGCGATCGACCGTGGACTCAAGGCCAATTTGGGATTGTTGACCAGTGAACAGTCAAGCTTGCAGGTGAGAGCGCAGCGATATCGCGCATTGAGCGCTCTCCTCCCCAGTGTCACCGGGCAGGCGGGTGAAACAGTTCAGCAGCTTAACTTGCAGGCCGTTGGCTTTCTCTTCTCGTTCCCGGGATTTTCGATTCCCGCTATCGTCGGCCCATACTCGTACCAATCGGCGACCGCAAATGCGACTGTTCCGCTTTTCAACTGGAGCTCTATCAGCAACTTCAGAGCATCACGCGAAGAACAGAAGGCGGCCGTGCTCTCGATAAAGAATGCGCGCGATCTGGTTACGCAGGCCGTGGGAACTGCCTACCTGCAGATTATTGCAGACGCCTCCCGCGTGGCGGCGACACGCGCTGAGATCGAAGCGGACAATGCCGTCTATCTCAATGCCCTACACCGGCACGATGCGGGAACCGCGATTGGGATTGATGTTCTTCGCTCGCAAGTGCAACTCAAACAGCGGCAACAATCGCTCGTAGCGCAGAGCAACCAACTTGATAAGGACAAGTTATCGCTCGCTAGAATCATCGGGCTTCCCATTGGACAGGATTTTACGGTCGCTGATCCGACGGCATCCGTTCCACTTGCGGCCTTGTCATTGAAAGATGCTTTAGCAAAGGCATACGACAACCGGCCCGACTTCCAGGCTGCCAAGGCTCGCGTGACGGCGGCACAGTTTTCGCTCAGCGCTGCGAAAGCAGAGCGGTATCCGACTCTCCAGGCCGAAGGTTTCTATGGCGATGAAGGCTTGCACGCGTTCTCGAACTCGCACGGAGTATTTCAGATGACTGGGTCCGTCCAGTTCAACATCTTCGATGGCGGCCGGATCAGAGCCGACGTGCTGGAGAACTCCGCCGAACTGCGCAACCGCCGCAACGAGATGGAGAATTTGCGCGGACAGATCGACTACGAGGTGCGGAGTGCGCTCCTCGATCTGAAGTCCGCGGCCGATCAAGTGGATGTCGCCAAGAGCAATGTTCAGCTCGCTAGCGATTCGCTGAGACAGGCCCGCGACCGCTTCACTGCGGGTGTCACGAATACAGTCGAGGTTGTTCAGGCGCAACAGATCGTCGCGGATGCAGACGAGAGCCTCATCTCGGCACAGTTTCAGTACAACGTTGCGAAGGTCTCGCTGGCTCGCTCGCTCGGTCTCGCTGAACGAAGCCTGAAAGCGTACTTCAATCAGCAGCCGTGAACTCTGGGCGAGATGTTCACTCTTTTTCAGAGCCGTGGCGGGTCCGCGTTGTTCACTGTTCGCTCGAACTCGACGTTGACTTTGAATCGCGTCAATTGCGTGGCACGGCCCTGCTCACTTTGGAACGGTTGGATCCTGCCGCTCCAGTGGTTCTTGATACACGCGATCTGAACATTCAAGAGGTGACGGCCGGGGAGCCGCTGACGTTCGCACTCGGGCCGCGAGATCCCATTCTCGGAGCCCGCCTCAGTATTGACCTTTCTGCAGGGACTGACTCGGTGCTCATACGCTACTCGACCAGTCCCAAGGCCAGCGGCTTGCAGTGGCTCGAACCGCATCAGACCGCGGGCAAAGAGCATCCGTTCCTGTTCAGCCAAAGCCAATCCATACACGCTCGCAGCTGGATGCCGATTCAGGACTCTCCCGGCGTCCGCGTCACGTACGACGCTCGAATCAAGGCTCCCAGCGAACTGCGGGCCATCATGAGTGCTCAACGGGATCCGGCCGACGAGAACAGCTTCAAAATGGATCTGCCGATCCCCGCCTATCTGATTGCGCTGGCTGTCGGAGCACTGGAGTACGCGCCCCTTGGACCGCGAACCGGCATTTATGCTGAGGCTTGCGTGCTTCCCTCCGCACTCCGTGAATTTGCCGATACCGAGAAGCTGGTAGAAACGGTGGAAAGTCTGTACGGACCCTACCGGTGGGGACGCTATGAGTTGCTGATTCTGCCTCCGAGCTTTCCTTTCGGAGGAATGGAGAATCCCATTGTTACGTTCGTGACGCCGACCGTCATAGCCGGAGACAAAAGCCTGGTCAGCCTCATTTCTCACGAACTGGCACACTCCTGGTCAGGCAATCTCGTGACCAATGCCACCTGGCGCGATTTCTGGCTGAACGAAGGCTTCACGACTTACATTGAGAATCGCATTCAGGAGGAGGTTTACGGTCGCGAGCAGGCGCTGATGGAACAAGTTCTCGACCGGCGGGAATTGGACCGCGAAATTGCGGAGTTCGGGGAACGCGATCAGATCCTCCACATCGATCTCGCGGGTCGCGATCCGGACGAGGGATGCACTCGCATCCCCTACATCAAGGGCGCGCTGCTGCTTCGTCAGATGGAAATGGTGTTTGGGCGGCCCGCTTTCGACCACTTTCTTGGGTCCTATTTCGAACACTTCGCGTTCAGCAGCATCACCACCGCCGAGGCGCTTGAATACATCAGGCGAGAACTCTTGGATCGCTATCCGAACGAATCGCGGGCCATTTCTTTGCACGAGTGGGTATTTGAGCCTGACCTGCCGGCTTGCGCGCCACGGGCGAGATCGGAAGCATTGGAGAAGGTGGCTGATGGACCGGACCATGCCGCAGGCTGGAACACTCAGCAGTGGCTTGAGTACCTGCAGACTTTGAAGCGGCCAGTTGGGTGGGAGCAGATGAAACAGCTGGATGATAGATTTCATCTCACCCGAACGGGCAACTACGAAATTCTGGCCGAGTGGCTGCTGATGGCAATAGAAAGCGGCTATGAGCCGGCGGATGAGCGTTTGCACGAATTTCTACTGAGCGTTGGGAGGATGAAGTATCTGCGTCCTCTCTATGCCCAACTAAAGAAATCCCCCGGCGGGCGGGAGAAGGCGCTCGTTCTCTATCGAGAGGCAAAGCCGCTTTACCATCCCATTGCCCAAACAGCGATCGAACGGCTGTTATTTCTCGAGCAGGAAGTTCCCGGCGAACAGCGCATCGATCCCTGACGAATAATAGCTGCGAACAGCATCCCGGGGGGTACACACCAGCGGATCTCCGAAGAGATTGAAGCTGGTATTGTAGAGCACGGGAAGTCCCGTGGATTCGCCGGCGGCCACGAGCAATGCATGATAGAGCGGGTTCTCCACTTTGCTCACCACATGCACGCGGATCAAGTCATCGCCCAGGATCGCAGCTCCGAACGTTTCTCGATGCTCCGTTTTCACCGTCCCGACCGTGGCCAGGAACGCAGCATTTGAGCCAACGTCGAAATAGCGGGACGCGACCTCTTCCGGTACAGAAGCGGCAAACTTCCGGAAACTCTCGCGATGTTTGATAAAGACGTTCAGATTCTCAGTGGAGTACGGATTGAGCGGAGAGGCCAGAATGCTCCTGTTGCCGAGCGCACGCGGACCGAATTCCATGCGGCCCTGCATCCAGGCGACAATCTTGTGTTCATTCAGAGCCGAGACCGCTTGGCCGATCAACTCGCCCTCAGTAGGGAGAAAACGGAACCGCAGCTTGCAGTTCTCTACTACCTGCTTGATTTCGGCCGGCGAATACTCAGAACCAAGGCATAGCGTGCTGAACGGAATTCGCTGTTCTTGTCCGAAGAAGTTGTGGTGGGCATAGAGCGCGGCGCCCAGGCTAGTTCCGGCATTGCCCGAGGCGGGCTGCACAAAAACGTGGGGGTAGGTGTGCTCCAGCGTGCGAACCAGCAGCGCGTTCAAAGCTACTCCGCCGGCAATGCAGACATAATCCGACCGGCCCAGCATGGCAATAACCGACTCAGTGACCGCCAGTTGGAGACTGGCCGCGATGTCGGCTTTGCCGCTCAACGAGAGCTCATCCCCGGCCTGCAATCCAAGAGCTTCGAAGAAGCGATGGCTGAACCCTCCGCTGGTCAGTTGGTCGGGGTCAAAGAAAATCCGGTTGACCTGCGGCCATTCGGGATCGCGCCCGTGCAGGATGCCTCGAAACAGCTGAAGGTGCTTTGGCACGCCGCCGCACGAGAGCCATTGCACTTTGTGCTCGTCGGCCCTGGGCTCAAATCCCAGCAGCTCTGTCACGCGATTGAAGAGGTCGCCCAATGAATCCGGAAAGTAGAGCTCGCGGACAGATGTCAGGTGCCTGCCTTGCCCCCGAAACAGCACACCCGAACGGAAGTCGCCCGCCCGGTCAACACTCAGCACAGATGCGTTCTCGAAGGGCGATGCGTAATAAGCCGAAGCGGCGTGTGCCTGGTGGTGTTCAACTACGATGATCTCGCTCTTCGGAAAGCGCGCGCGCAATTGCAGATGCGCCGTGCTTTCTGCCCCGGTCGCGAAGGGTCTGGCAACCGCGATGCATTCGATGTCGTTCACACAGATGCCGGCAACCTGCATGTCGAGCGACAGCGCCTCTTCGGGATATGCCCCCGGCCTGTCCTGCCGTGACACTTTCGATTGCTCGATTGCGGCAGCG
>JAOAPP010000104.1 GCA_025462985.1 Bryobacterales bacterium
TGGCCGCAGGTGCGAACGGAGGGATCTCCGGAGTGGCATCAGCGCTGCCCGAACTGCCGGTGGCGATCTATCGCGCCGTAAAGTCCGGCGACATGCGCACCGCGAGTGCCTTATCGACGGAATTGGACCAACTCTTGAGCTGGATCGAGAAGTTTCCTCCTATGGCAGCGCTCAAGCAGATTGCGCAAGTACGTCGATGGCTGCCCTTCACTCCTGCGGTGCCACTAGACAAAACCTCACAGGCCGAGTTGCGGCATTTCACAAAATGGCTGGAGGAGTGGCTGCCTGCAACTCTGGCCGCCTGCTCCCCGAGGCCGTCCGTGCGAAGTTAGTCGATAGTGGACATTCAAACAAGCGGCGCTCCCCGAGCGATGACGGCCGAGGAGTTCCGGCAAGCCGCGTACGAGCACATTGACTGGATCGCTGAGTACTTCGAGTCCGTCAGACAGCTTCCCGTGATGACGAATCAATCTCCGGGAGAACTCATCCGCCGATTACCCGCCGCCGCGCCCGAGAACGGCGAGTCCATCAGTGACATCCTCGCGGACTTCAAGTCCGGTATTTTCCCCGCCCTGACGCTCTGGAATCATCCGCGATTCTTTGCTTATTTCTCGGTTTCGTCAACACCGCCGTCCATTCTGGCCGACCTTCTAGCTTCGGCTCTCAACGTGAATGCAATGCTCTGGAAAGCGTCGCCGGCCGCCACTGAGCTGGAACAAGTCACGCTTAACTGGCTGCGCCAATGGCTTCTGCTGGACGAGCAATGGTTCGGGATCATTTACGATACCGCCTCGGTCGGAGTCATGCAGGCGATAGGGGCGGCCCGTGAATGGATCGCCCCGGAGTGCCGCGTCAAGGGAATGCGTGCCGGGTTGACCGTCTACGTTTCGGAGCACACTCACTCGTCTTCAGAAAAGGCGGCGATTACGCTCGGGTTCGGTCAGGAAAACGTACGCAAAATCCCGGTAGACCACAACTTTCGGATGCGCGCGGACCTGTTACGAGACGCGATTGAAGCCGACCTCGCGGCAGGCAAGACGCCCTGCTGTATCGTCGCATCGATCGGGTCTACTTCCACTGCGGCCATTGATCCAGTGGATGCGATCGCCGATATTGCCGACCACTACCGCGTGTGGCTGCATGTCGATTCGGCGTACGGAGGATCGGCGGCCGTAGTACCCGAGATGCGTCCGATCTTCAAAGGGGCCGAGCGCGCGCATTCGCTGATTCTGAACCCGCACAAATGGCTGTACGTCTCGATCGACTGCAGCGTGCTTTTTACTCGCCTGCCGGAGATCTTCCGGCGTGCTTCGTCCTTGAGCGCCGAGTATCTCAAAACTGGAGAAGACGATCAGGTCATTAATTACATGGATTACGGCGTGCAACTCGGCCGCCGCTTCCGTGCGCTTAAGCTTTGGTACGTCTTCCGCTTCTATGGCAAGGAAGGCATTGTCGGGATGCTGCGGGAAAGCCTGCGCCTCGCACAGCTTCTTAAATCGCTCATCGAAGCTGACCCGAACTTCGAGGTCTTGGCCCCGGTGGATCTTTCGTTGGTCTGCTTCCGGCATCGCTCCGGCAATGCGGTGAACCGGCGGCTGCTGGCGGAACTGAATGCGACCGGACAGGCCTTTTTGTCGCATACGGTTCTGCACGGGAAGTATGTGCTGCGTCTCGCCATCGGCAACTTCCAAACGACCGAAGGCGACATACGCGGAACATGGTCCACAATCACGGCGCTGGCAAAAGGGATCGCCGCGACCGAGCCCGCTCTGTCGGAGGCCTGACCATGACGGCTCCGAGTCTCGAAACGAAGCTTTGCGGGATCACGCTTCGCAATCCGGTGCTGGCGGCGTCCGGGACTTTCGGCTACGGCATTGAATTCGCTGAATTGGTGGACCTGAACCGTCTCGGGGGCATTCTCACTAAAGGCCTTTCCCGCGAACCGATCGCCGGCAACCCCGCGCCGCGCCTTTGGACGACCGCATCGGGGATGATGAATTCAGTGGGACTGCAGAACGTTGGAGTCGAGGCGTTCATCCGCGAAAAACTCCCGCAGCTCAGTCGCTATAAAGTCCCAATCTTCGTGAACGTTTTCGGATATCGGCCGGAAGATTACGTGGAAGTTGTGCGGCAGCTTGAAGACGCAGAAGGTGTCTGCGCTTATGAATTGAACGTTTCCTGTCCTAACACCGACCATGGCGGGATATTTTTTTCCAACGATCCTGCCCTGCTATCGGATCTCCTTGAGCGTGTCAGACCCGTGGCCACCCGACCCCTCTTCGTGAAACTCTCCCCAAACGTGTCGCGTATCGAGCCTCTGGCGAAAGCTGCCGAAGTTGCGGGAGCCGACGCCCTCTCGTTGGTGAACACGTTCGTGTCCCTGGCCATAGACGTAAACACGCGCATGCCCCGGATCGGTGCAGGCTTCGGCGGCCTGTCCGGGCCTGCCATCAAGCCGATCGCCCTTCGTCTGGTTTATGAAGCGTCCCAAGCAGTCGCGATTCCGATCATCGGCCTGGGCGGCATCGCGAATGGAACCGATGCGGCGGAGTTCCTGATCGCCGGGGCGACCGCTGTGCAAGTCGGAACTGCCAGCTTCATCGACCCCAGAGCTCCGCTGCGAGTGGCGCAACAACTCGGCCGTTTCTTGCAGCGTCAGAACGTCGCCAGAGTCTCCGACCTTGTCGGAACCCTACGCTTCCCGCACAAGCAGCCACAGTGCAAAATGAAGCCATGAAAACTATCATCAGCACGGAAGGCGCGCCGATGGCGATCGGGCCCTACTCGCAGGCAGTCGGCCGTCACGGGTGGCTGTTTCTAAGCGGGCAGATCCCGCTGGATCCCGTCACGGGCGAGATCGTCGGAACTTCCGTCGCGGACCAGACCACCCGAGTGCTTGAGAACATGAAGGCGGTCCTCGCGGCTGCGGGTCTCGGTCTGGGTGATGTGGTTAAGACCACGGTGTTCCTCAAGGACCTGTCCGCCTTCGGGAGCATGAATGAGGTCTACGGCCGGTACTTCTCCGAAAGTGCGCCTGCACGCTCCACAGTGGAAGTATCGCGGCTGCCCCGCGACGTCCAGGTGGAAGTGGAAGCCATCGCGTTCAAAGAACCCGCGTAAAAGGCTTCACTGCTTACGCTCGTCCGCCGACTTCAGCGGAGGATGCGCGCTGTACTGACCTTGTGGAGGATTCAATGTGACGGAAAGCTCTTTCGAGTCGGTCTCGATCTCGTATTTGTTGCCGAAAGTCTGATAGCCCTTTGCGACAACCTGTATCTGAATCGTCCCTTGCGGAACGGGCGGAAAGTGCGCCACACCTTCCTGGTTGGAGTGAACTTCCCAATGGACAGGTTTGCGTTTCCCCAGCTTCGTGACCTGGTGAGAGCCGAGGAAATCGAGAATCACAGCCGCATTGTCTACCGGCTTGTCGTAGGTGTTCTTCACTTTGACTACAACCGCCGTCTGCGGCGGCGCAGCCCAGACAGTCAGGGAAAGCAGCGCCGCGGCCGGAAGCAGGGAGAGTCGTCGCATTTCAATGCACTTCCTCATAAAAGAACAATTACAGCGAAAGGCTTTTGAGATACTCTCGGAACGCCGGACCGAGATCCTTGCGCCCGAGCGCGAGCTCCACCGTCGCCTTCAAGAATCCAAATTTATCGCCGGCGTCGTAGCGCGTCCCCTCGAACTTCAGGCCATAAATCGGTCGCGTCTTCAGCATGTGCTTGAGACCGTCCGTCAGCTGAATTTCTCCGCCGCTACCTGGCTCGATTGATTCGATGCACCGAAAAATATCCGGCGTGAGGACGTAACGCCCGATGATCGCCAGATTGGATGGGGCGTCCTCCGCCTTCGGCTTTTCAACCGTGTTACGAATCTTGAACAACCGGTCTCCGAACCTTGCGTCTTTGACGGGCTCCGCATCCACTACCCCATACGCCGAGATCTGATCCCGCGGTACTTCCATCAATGCAAGAACTGTCGCATTGTATTGCTCGTAGACATCGACGAGCTGGCGCACACAGGGCGTTTGTGACGCAATCACATCATCGGACAGCAGAACGGCAAAGGGCTCGTCCCCGACCAGGTCCTTCGCGCGAAGCACAGCGTGCCCTAGCCCCAGAGCCTCCTTCTGCCGAATGTAGGAAACATCCGACATGTCCGATATCTTCCGCACCATGGCCAGCATGTCGGATTTCTTCTTCGACTCGAGGAGGTGCTCCAGCTCAAAACTCTTGTCGAAATGATCTTCTATCGAGGACTTTCCACGACCGGTAACAATGATGATGTCCTCCACTCCGGACTCGATGGCTTCTTCAATTCCGTATTGGATCAGCGGTTTGTCCACCACCGGAAGCATCTCTTTCGGAACGGACTTCGTTGCGGGCAAGAACCTGGTTCCGAGCCCGGCGGCGGGGAAGACCGCCTTACGTACCTTTGAACTCATCACACGCCATTATAGGTGGCACCAAAAGGGAGCCGTCCAGATGCGCAATAATGGAAGTTGTGTTCGTCCGTCGCGCTTCAGAGTGGCCGGTGAGCGATCATCGTCGGTTCAGCGCATTCGGATCGCAAATTCGACCGCTCGCTGCGTCCCGTTTGTTGCACGCCTGACCCGTGTGCTAATCCTAGAATTTAAGTTAGAAGCGGAATTTATCTAGATGGCTTACGTAATTGCCGAACCCTGCATCGGAACCAAAGACAGCGCCTGCGTGGATGCCTGCCCTGTTGACTGCATTCATCCCAAGAAGGACGAGGCAAAGTTTGAATCGGAGGAGATGCTCTACATCGATCCGGTAGAGTGCATCGACTGCGGCGCTTGTGTCCCGGTTTGTCCGGTCTCCGCTATTTTCGCGGCCGACGATCTGCCGGAAAAGTGGTCGGAGTTCACGCAGAAGAACGCCGTATACTTCGGGCGATAAGTAAATTTCAGGGCCTGTAGGTCGCC
>JAOAPP010000314.1 GCA_025462985.1 Bryobacterales bacterium
GTAAATGCCGGCGCCAGACGCCAAGCTGTCGGGCCAGCCACGTAGAATGTATACCAGCCCGAGGGCGCCCGCTGACTCAGTTCGGGAGCGAGTCGGAAATCGAAACCGAACTGGAAAGCGCTTTGAGACTCAATCCGGCCTTCGAGCCAGCACAGCGGATTCTCGTTGTGACTCGGTAGTTATTTCATCGCTTCGTCCCACTCCGATTCACCTCGACGAAGCAGCGAATCGCGGTCTTCTGGCAGGAGCCAATGCTCCTCTATGAGCTTCTTTGCCGCACGTTCAAATTTCTCGATATAGTCTGTTTTCCCCGAGTAGCGTTCTGCGACCGAAAGCCGAGGATCGCCAAATTTGTCTCGCTCGGCTTTGGTCTTCACAAACGGCAGATACGAACCCTCGAAGGCCACTCGCTGCGTCGGAGCTCCGATCATCGGTGAGCGCAGATTCCATCCGGTGTATGTCGCCAAAGGAACGACAAGCTCGGGCAGCTGCACGCCGTCACGCTCGTTTCCGTCTGCGTTCACCTGTGGGACGAGGACGGGAAATCGCCCGACAGTTCGCGGTGGTTGGATGCTGAGAATCCCGTGTTGCCAGTTCGGTCCAAAGTCTAGGTCATACGCGGCGGTTGCCTCTTCTGGAAGCTGCAGATGCGGGATGCGGGGAAAGGCATATACTTGGAGCGGGACAAGGGTTCCGTCCGAAATCTTCGGATGGCTGCTCGGAGGCGGCGTTCTGCCGCTGCGAACCCACGCGTCCATGTTCGCGATCATCGCACGCCAGAAATATCGGACTGGCAAGGGCGATTGCGGGTTCTGGCTGGCCAAGTCGTCTCGACCCGGCGATGGGGGAAAGGGACCGGAAAAATGCTGCAAACCGGTGAAGTGATAGATACGCACATTGGGTCCAATTTCGGCGTCATGCCTTGAATCGGCGGTCGTGTGAATAAGTGAAGCAGCACGCCCCCAGTACTCATAGGATGTATTCGAGAAGAAGATCTTGGGAGCGACCCGATCGGCTTCGACTCTGTCAAGCAATCCCGCACGCACGCCGGTGATTGGGTCCTGCTCGGGCCGATCTGTGAACGGAAACAGATCGGTCGGAAAAACGATGGACGAAGTGGGCTGCGCATCGCGTGACGGCTGGGCGAAACGATAATTGAAGCTGCCGCGTCCTGCTCCGGCGACGTGAGCGAGCACTCCATCGAGCGCCATGCGACCTTCTTCGTCTGCATTGAAGCCTTCGTAAAGGAAATCACGCAGAAATCGTCCGTTCTGGGAAATTCCTTCTCCGTAAACGCGAACCGCCGGTGCGATCGCATCCTTGGCATACTTCGCATAAGCGGCAAAATCGCGAACAGCGGCGAAGCCAAGGCCGGCGATAACGGGATCAGACACTACGTAGATGTATTCGTATATCTTGCCTGGCTGGAAGCCCTCATTCAGGTGGATGAACCGGCGGCTCGCCTCTAGCCGTCCATTCATAAGATGAGCAAACTGCCAACGCGAGCGCGGGATCACCTGGCGTGGGCCCTCGCGAGAATCGCGCCAGGTGAGCACGTTACGTGGGTCGTCCGGCGCGCAGACAGGATATTCGCTTCCGCCGATGCTGCCACTGATGAAATGACCGAGAGGGATTTCACTCAACGTTTTGGATGGCATCAGATCGCCACGGAGCAGCCCGGTTATTGGTTGCCCGTTGTCTTTGGCAATCGGAGCGTAGAGCCGCAGCGCATCGTTGCCGGTTGAATCCCACTGCCAGCCCAATGTCGCGACAGTGAAGCCATTGCGCAGCAGCCAGGCATCTCCGGCATCTTGAGCGAGCGCAGCGTCCCCGCCGTCTACAAGCGAAAGTATTCGCGCCCGACCCCGGTTGGGAACTTCAAGCAGCATAGAGCCGTTTCCACCGCCGCGCTGTTTGGGGCGGACGAGCACCAGATCTGCCGAAAACTCGACTTCGCTGCCTGTCACGTTCACCGCATTATTGAGATCGACGATGGCGTCATTGCGCGGGTTCGTGAGGGCGACGGAAAAGTGGACGAGGCCCGTGATGCGCTCGTATGAGCCGGCAGCGCCGAAATTGCGGCCATCGAGTACATCCTGACGCGATGTGATCTGCACGCTGAGTACGCGGCCGGAACTTAGCCCGCACGCCATCAGCGACAGGATCGGCAGCTCAATTAGGAGAACTCGCGCGAATTTCATGGGCGAAGGATAACAGAAACGAGGGGTGCATTGACATTGAACCGGATACACTCCAAATATCCGGTGAAGGCCACTTTGATATCTGCGGCGGTTCTTTGCGCTACCTCTGCCTTCTGCCTAGGTGTGGGGCTCTTCGACACGACCCTTCCGCAGGGTCTCGATTTCAGGCATGAAAATTCACCCACGTCGCAGAAATACCTGATTGAGACGATGGGCGGCGGCGTGGCCCTTTTGGATTACAACAACGATGGGCTGCTGGATATCTTCTTCGTCAACAGCGGTCAGCTAACCGGCAATCCGCACGGACATGAAGCGTTCGCTCGCTCCGATCCGCGTTACTGGAACCGGCTATTCCGGCAGAATCGCGATGGCACATTCACAGATGTCACTGAACCCGCCGGTCTTGCGAAAGCCGGAGAAGGGAATTACGGAATGGGCGTGACTACAGGCGATTACGACAACGACGGATACACGGACCTCTATATCACCAGTTACGGGCACAACATTTTATACCGCAACAACGGCAATGGCACATTCACGGACGTAACCGAGCGGGCGGGCGTCGCGGGCGGCGGCTGGTCGGCTTCTGCGGGATTCTTCGACTTT
>JAOAPP010000316.1 GCA_025462985.1 Bryobacterales bacterium
TCCCAATGGCGATCTGTGGATCGGCTACTTCCACGGCGGTGTGAGTCTCTTGAGGAACGGGAGACTCATCAACTATACGGAGCGTGACGGGCTTCCGACCGGCGCCGTTCGGAAATTGGCTCAGGAACCGGACGGAACAATTTGGGCGGCCGTGGTAGGCGGATTGGCGCGGTTTGACGGACAGCGCTGGCAATACATCAGTAAGAGCTGGAACTTCCCCGCAAAATCGCCTTCCACCGTCGCCGTAGATGACGCAGGGACAGTCTGGGCTTGCGCCTGGTACGAGGGCGTCTTTTACCTGCGAAAGGGCGAACGGCAATTCCGGCAGGTGGGATTCTCTCCAGTTCCGGGACGGGGTCCCGAGTTCGCGAAGGCGTCCAACGGCGCTATGTGGTTATGGACACCTGAAACATCGGCGATGTCGCGTTTTGCGCCACTGCCGGTTCTGGCGGCCGGGTCTCTGCCGAAGGCGCCGAAAGCAGACGGAACACTCATCATCGATCGCGATGGCTCCGCATGGATGGTTACCATGGACGATGGAATTCGACGGATTCCCGTTTCCGACCGATTCCTGGCCACACGGGTTGCGGATTCCGATCCGGCTGTAGAGAGATTTTCTCGAAAAGACGGCCTGTCCGCCCGTAGCGCCAACACCCTGCTTCAGGATCGGGAAGGTAACGTATGGGTAGGCACCGACCGCGGTCTGGATCGTTTTCGTCGACGCAACCTGTCGTGGACTTCCCTGGAACCTGCTTCGATTTATGGATTAACGTTGGCGGCCCGTAGCGGGGGCGACATTTGGGCCGGCACAGTCGAAGCGTTGATCGACGTCGGGAGTCATTCGATCGTTCGCGGCGGTCCCAAGTGGGCGGATTTCATGTATCGGGATTCCGACGGGAGCTTGTGGCTCTGGGGCGGCGACGGGAACTCGAAATGTCTGTGGCATTGGACGGGCGGCTCATTCCACAAAGTGGCTTTGCCATATGCTACGGCAGTTAAGGCTATGGCGAGAGACGGGTCGAGTCATTTGTGGGTCTCTATCCTTGGCCAAGGCGTATTTCAACAGACTGGCGACGGCTGGAATCTGGTGGAGATATTGAAGGGTCAACCGGACATGACAGCGTTCGCAGCTCTAGGCGATACTGAAGGCCGCGTTTGGTTGTCGTATCCGGAGCGGAAGGTGGTGGCGCTTTGGGACAACGGCAGGATTCAGGTATTCTCCTCAGAAAATGGATTGAAAATCGGAGCGGTGAGCGCTCTGGCCGGACGCGGTCAGGCAATCTGGGCAGGAGGAGAACAGGGACTGGCTTATTTCGTAAACGGCAGTTTTCGAACTCTGGAGCCCGCCGACAGTCAGGATTTTGGGAGCGTCGGGGGAATCGTCGACACCATCGCTCACGGTTTGTGGTTTAGCAACGGCACAGGGATTATCCATGTTCCGAAGGACGAAGTTCAGTCTGCTCTACAACACTCCGGTCACAAGGTGCGTTACGAGAGTTTCGATCTGATCAGCGATTTGACGGAAGCGCCGCAGGCCAACATTCTATCCTCCCCTGCGGTGGAAGGAAGCGACAGGATTCTCTGGTTCGGCACCCCGAATGGGGTTCTGCGCGTTGACCCGTCGCACATCTACCGGAATCCTCTGGCGCCCGGTATCACGATTCGCTCCCTGGAGGCGAACCGCAAGTCCTACCCGGTGCATGCCGCCATCACTCTGCCGCCGCACACCAGAAATCTCCGCATCGATTATTCCGTTTTGAGCCTGTCGATTCCCGAAAGAGTCCGCTCCCGTTATCGGCTGGAGGGGTCGGACCAGGACTGGCAGGATGGCGGCGCGCGAGGCCAGGCTCCCTTCAACAATCTGGGTCCGGGCACGTATACCTTCCATCTGGTCGGCTGCAATAACGACGGCGTTTGGAACCGAGTCGGCGCGCTACTCACCTTCACCATTCAGCCCGCCTTCTACCAGACCGCCTGGTTCCAATTTCTTTACGTCCTGGCCGTTGCCAGCCTGATCTGGTGTCTCTATCGGCTACGCCTCAGGCAAGTGACCGCCCGCGTGAAATTACGCTACAGCGAACGACTGGCCGAGCGCACGCGCATCGCGCGCGAGCTGCACGACACGCTTCTCCAAAGTCTGGCAGGAGTTTCCCTTCAGCTTGACGGTATTTCGAAGCAGGCTGCCACCGCGCCCGGACAAACCGTGTCGCTGATCAGCCACGTTCGGGAGCAGGTGGACGCCTGCTTTCGCGAGGCACGAGTCAAAGTCTGGAACCTGCGGTCGCCGGCACTGGAGGAGCAAGGGCTGGCAGCAACCCTGAAGGAATTCTACGAAAGGGTTGGCCCCGCCAGCGCCGCCGCCTGCGAATTCCGGCTCATAGGGCAACCAAGGCCCTGTTCTCCCGAAGTGGAGGAAGAGATTCTGCGGATCGCTCAGGAGGCCACCAATAATGCCATCCGACACGCCAGCGCAAGTAAAATCGGCCTCGTCCTCGAGTATGCTGAGAAATCATTGAACCTTTGTGTTTCGGATGATGGGCAGGGTTTCGACTTGGAAGAAGGCTATCGCAAGTCCGGCCACATGGGATTGAAGAATATGCAGGAACGCGCCGCCCAGATCCTTGGTAAGTGCAGAATTAGCACCGGGCGCGGGCGAGGCACTCAGATTGAAGTCCGCGTGCCCCTGCCTTCCTGAAGCTTTCGGAGGGCACCAAGCATGATTCGAGTTCTGGTGATCGATGACCATCCGATGATACGGGCAGGCCTGACTGCCACGATAGATCCTGAGCCGGATATGACTGTGGTTGCATCGGCCGCCACCGGCCAGGAGGGGGTCGAATTGTACCGGCTGCACCGGCCGGATGTCACCCTCATGGATCTGAAGATGCCGGGAATGGGCGGTGTGGAGGCGATTCGCGGGATTCGCTCCGAATTTCCATCGGCCAAAATCGTCGTTCTGTCCACGTACCAGGGCGACGAAGACATCTATCGCGCGCTGGATGCCGGCGCCGTCACATATCTTCTCAAGGATACGCTTGCCGAGAAAATGCCGGGCGTCATTCGCGATGTCGCCGGCGGTGGGCGGCCCATCCCGCCGGATGTGACGCGAAAACTTACGGATCGCATGTTCCAGCCTGCGCTCACCAATCGGGAAGTCGAGGTGATTCAACTGTTGGCGCTGGGCATGCGCAACAAGGAAGTTGCCGCGGAATTGCATATCAGTGAAGAGACTGCCCAAGGTCATGTGAAGAATATCCTGGCCAAGTTATCCGTGCACGACCGTACAGAGGCGGTCGCGGTAGCGGTTCGGCGCGGCATTGTCCACCTGGATTAGTTCGCGGCGTAACGCAATCGTCACTTTCCACCCCTGATTTCAGGCATGTCTGGGCCACCCGAATGAGGTGGCGAAAAACCAACCGGCTTGGGGATATCCTCCCGGGAATTGCCGATCTATTCTGCTAGCAGATCCCAAGACGCGTATTTCGGACAAGCACAGAACGGCGAGATCGGAGGGGACAATGATGTTAAGTACGTTCCAGCGTAGCGACAGTACCGCTGTCGCGAACCAATCCAGCGATCAACATGGAATTATCGGCAGCAGTGCGGCTATACGGGCGGTAATGACGGACGTGGCTCTTGTAGCGCCGACGGATTCAACCGTGCTCATAGAGGGCGAGACCGGTACCGGAAAGGAGCTCTTTGCCCGGGCTATCCACACGCTGAGCGAGCGCAGGGGTCCGCTGGTGACCGTGAACTGCGCCGCCATTCCAGCGTCATTACTGGAGAGCGAATTGTTCGGCCACGAGAGGGGCGCATTTACGGGAGCTTTCACCCAGCGCACCGGCCGTTTCGAGGCCGCCAACCACGGCACGCTCTTCCTGGACGAAATCGGGGACATGCCCCTGGAGCTGCAAGCCAAGTTACTTCGCGTATTGCAGGAGCAATCTTTCGAGCGATTGGGCAGCTCCCGCACGTGTCACGTAGATGTCCGGGTGATTGCGGCGACGAATCGGGACCTCGCAACAATGGTCGAGAACAATGAATTTCGTGCGGACCTGTTCTACCGGTTGAGCGTGTTTCCGATTTCGCTGCCGCCGTTGCGTCAACGGCGTGAGGACATCCCGGCCCTGACGCGCTACTTCGTTCCGAAATTCGCGGAGCGCCTTAATCGGGTGGTGGAGGACATTCCGCTGGAGACGCTGGCGGCAATGGTTGCGTTCGATTGGCCCGGCAACATCCGACAACTTCAGAATTTTATCGAGCATGGCCTCATTATTTCCCCAGGCCCGGTGTTTCAGCCTGATTTGAGCCAGCTATCAAGCCCGGTGTTTCAGCGTGATTTGAGCCAGCTACACCGTGCTCCGGACAATTCGGCTATCAGCGCGGGGACGCTGGATGGAGCTACACGGCGCCACATCCTTGATGTGCTGAGGGAGACGAATGGCGTAGTCGGAGGAGCGGATGGCGCAGCCGCGCGGCTCGGGGTTGCTCGCACCACGCTGATCGCTAAAATGAAACGTCTTGGAATCGAGACCGAAAAGCGGCGGCCCTGGAAGCCCGGCGATTTCGAGCAGGCGTCTGCAACGGTGGCATGAGGAATTCTGTATTGCGAGAAAGGAAAATACAGGTTATGGCAACAGATCGGGTAGCCATCAACGCTTCGAGGCTGATATGTCTCTGAATCGTTTCGGTAAACAGCAGTCGGCAACTGCACCGCATCACGCCCGCTCGGAAGATATCTGCCGGATCCATTTGATAAACGCTTTCTGCGCGGTTCCGGCCGAGTGGCGGCGAACCCGCATATACCCGACCCTCCGATAGGCCTCCCGATCCAGTTGGAGGAACACGCAACCGCTTCCGCTTTGTGCAGCCATCTGAGGAATGAGCGAAATACCGAATCCAGCAGCAACCAGCGGCAGGATGCTGGAGAACTGATCGGTCTCAAAGATCCCCTGCAGATCTGTCCGGGCCCGAGTGCAAACAGTCAAAGCATTATCGCGAAAGCAGTGCCCTTCTTTAAGTAGCAGGAGTCTTTCCTGGTCTAAATCACGAAAACTCACGCAGGCGTCCTCTGCCAGTCGATGTCTTTCATTGATAGCAACCAGAATCGGTTCCCTAAATAGATCGCTGCATACAACGTCGGGGTTATGGACCGGAGGGCTGACAATTGCGACGTCAATCTCTCCTGTCTGCAGCAGCACAACCAGATTGGGTGTGATGTCCTCAAGGAGTCGCAGTTCGACATCGGGATACGCGGCGGCGAACCTGCTGACAGAAGGCGCCAGAAAATAAGGCATGATGGTCGGGATGCAGCCAACGGTCAACCGGCCGGCAACGCCGCGCTGCAGTGATTCCACGGACGTTCGGGCTCCCGCCACCTGACGCAGAATTTCGAGTGCCTGAGGCAGGAGTGTTTTCCCGGACTCCGTCAGCCGGACTCCGCGTCCGAGCCTGTCGAACAATCGCGCTCCCAGGCTTGTTTCCAGTCGGACAATCTGCTGAGAAAGCGACGGCTGGGCGATTCCTTCCTGTTCTGCCGCCTTCGTAAAGCTGCCCGTCTGCGCCACGGCGCAGAAGTACCGCAGTTGGTGGATCTCCATCGTGTATAGCTTCAGCCTATCTCACCTATAGGCGCCACGCTCTTCTACGGGCGGGATTGGGACAGTATCATGAGGTGTATCAAGGAGATGAGAAATACATGGCAGTAGACAAACCGAAGCAACAGCAGTGCCCCGTAATGACCACGAATGCGGGCAGACCGGTCGGCGACAATCAGAATTCAGTGACGGTCGGCCCTCGGGGTCCCGTACTGATGGAAGACTATCTCCTGTTCGAGAAAATGGCGAACTTCAATCGGGAGAGGATTCCAGAGCGGGTCGTTCACGCTAAAGGCGCCGGAGCATACGGCACCTTCACGGTGACCCAAGATATCAGGACCTACACGACGGCAAAGCTGTTCGACAAGATCGGAAAGAAAACCGATGTCCTCGCACGTTTTTCCACCGTTGCCGGCGAGAAGGGGTCTGCCGACACCGCGCGCGATCCGCGTGGCTTCGCAGTCAAGTTCTACACCGAAGAAGGCAACTGGGACATGACGGGCAACAACACCCCGGTTTTCTTCGTTCGCGATCCGCTGAAATTCGGTGACTTCATCCATTCCCAGAAGCGAGTCCCCCAAACGAATCTTCGCTCTCCCGAAGTGATGTGGGACTTCTGGTCACTTTCCCCGGAATCGCTGCACCAGGTCACGACCCTTTTCTCGGACCGCGGCACTCCGGACGGCTACCGTCACATGCACGGCTTTTCAAGCCATACCTTCAGCCTCATCAACGCGGAGAATGAGCGCTTCTGGGTGAAGTGGCATTTCTTGACGCAACAGGGCATCAAGAACCTGACCGCTGAACAGGCCGATCGTCTTGCCGGTGAAGATCCGGACTACGCGACTCGTGATCTCTACCAGGCGATCGAGAACAAGGACTTCCCCAAATGGAAGGTCTACATCCAGGCGATGCCGGAAGCCGAAGCCGACAGCTATAAGGTCAATCCGTTCGATCTGACAAAGGTCTGGTCGCACAAGGACCATCCGCTGATCGAAGTCGGAGTGATGGAACTCAATCGCAATCCGAAGAACTACTTCGCCGAGATTGAGCAAGCCGCATTCTCTCCCGTCAACATCGTGCCAGGAATGGGCTATTCACCGGATAAGATGCTCCAGGCGCGTCTTATCAGCTACCCGGATGCTCATCGCTATCGGCTGGGAACCAATTTTGAAACGCTTCCGGTAAACCGGCCGCAGTGCCCGGTCCATACCTATAACCGGGACGGGTTCATGCGCTTTGACGATAACGGCGGCGACGGACCGAACTACGAACCCAACAGTTTTGGCGGTCCAGCAGAGAGTCACCGGTTCCGCGAACTTCGTTACCGTGCACAAGGTGACATCGGCCGCTACGACCACAGAGAAGGAAATGACGATTATCGCCAGGCCGGCGATCTTTACCGCCTGCTGTCAGCGGAAGAGAAGAACCGGCTCATCCAGAACATTGTCGGGCATATGAGCGGGGTTTCGGAGCGCATCCAGCGTCTCCAGGTAAGCCATTTCACAAAGGCCGACCCTGAATATGGCCGTCGCATCGCCGAAGGACTCGGTCTGAAAATCCAAGAAGGCGAACTGGTGGGAGCGAAATAGTCGCTTTTGCAACCCAGCGAAGGGACGCCGACCGCGTCCCTTATTGAGCATTTATTGAGGCACTAAACAGAAGTAGCTGCCCTCGACAACCTGTCGGACCCCTGGCCGCGCAACTCGCGTTCAGCTTGGCGCCAGTCTTCGTCCGAAGTCCCTTCCGGACATCCTTTCGAATACCAGATTTGATAAGCCCGCTCCGCAATTTCCGTCGTATTCGGTTGCAAGCTAGCCCCGGAGCTCGCTCCGGGAACTTCGGTGGTTGTTGAATCGGCCAAGTCAGTCGTGTTAGCTGCCCCCCGGGGTGTCGTGCCTGAACTCCGTGGACCCGTGACAACCGCCGGGGCCGGAGACTCGCCCGTCCGGCCGGGGGTGACGGTCGAAAGCCCCGCGCCTGCTCCCGCCCCGGCCGAGACTCCGGACGTATCTAGTCCCCGTGAACCCGTTGAGAGTAAGGTGTCCCCCGCAATCGTGTCATTGATGCTTAGGCCCGCACGATTTCCTTTCGCGCGCTCCGCCTTCTCAGCCTCGCTCATCGGCGGTGCATCTGCGTTCTTGCCGGCGGGTAGTTCGTTCAGTTTGGGATCGATCATTTAC